>NZ_JBFUCI010000427.1:0-5326 GCF_056405335.1 Variovorax sp. P1_H12_2 | reverse complement strand
GAACGGGTGGAGTCCAGGATTGCCGTGGAAGCCTCCACCGTGATGCTGAAAACCTCCGCCATGGCCGTTGCCACCCTGCATTCCGTTGAAGGCGAGGCTGGGGGTGGGGGCGCCGGACACGGCGGCGATCAGGAAGGCCAAAGCCAGCAGTTTCTTCATGAAGAACTCCAGCAGTGAGGGGTGGCCTGGTTGGACCCTGGGTTCACGGGCGGAGTTCGCTGTTCGCCGGGCCTTCGCAGCGCCACAATGAGGCCCGGCCCCAAGGGTTTTCCCGGGCGTCACATACCGGCGCCCACATAAGAGATATGGCGGCGACCGTATGCATGCAGCGCCGCAAAGCACTAACTTCCAGTTGGCCCGATTCTTGATCGTTCCAGAGCGTTGACTAAGACACCCACGAGACCCGCATGACCCCGAGCACCCAACCCATCCGCTTCTTCCACCGCGGCCGGATCGTCGACGTCGGCGGCGTGCATCCGACCCGCTCGGTGCTCGACTGGCTGCGCGAGGATGCCCGCTGCACCGGCACCAAGGAAGGCTGCAACGAGGGCGATTGCGGTGCCTGCACCGTGGTCATCGGCGAGCTGGCCCAGCCCGGCGACAAAGAGGCGGTGGGCGGCCTGCGGCTGCAGACGGTCAACGCCTGCATCCAGTTCCTGCCGACGCTGCACGGCAAGGCGCTGTTCACGGTCGAGGACCTGAAGGCGCAGTGCAGCCACGGCAGGGATCCGGCCCAGCACGACAAGCATCCGGTGCAGCGCCTGCACCCCGTGCAACAGGCGATGGTCGACTGCCATGGCTCGCAGTGCGGCTTCTGCACCCCCGGCTTCGTGATGTCGCTGTGGTCGACCTACGAGCATCACCAGGAAGGCGGCAGCCGGCCGACCCGCCAGCAACTGGCCGACGAGCTGTCGGGCAACCTGTGCCGCTGCACCGGCTACCGGCCGATCCTCGATGCCGGCCAGCGCATGTTCGACCTGCCCGGCGTGCGGCTCGACACCGCGCCCGTGGTCGAGGCCCTGTCCACCCTGAAGCGCGACAGCACCTTCGACTACGCCGCGCCCCTGGGCCAGCGGCTGGACCATTTCCACGCACCGACCACGCTGGCCGAACTCGCCGCCCTGCGCGAAGCCAAGCCGGGCGCGCAGTTGCTCGCCGGTTCGACCGACGTCGGCCTGTGGGTCAACAAGCAGTTCCGCGATCTCGGCGACATCATCTCGGTGGGCGACGTGGCCGAACTGAAGGTGGTCGAGGAGCGCGCAGACGCCCTCTACATCGGTGCCGGCGCCTCGCTCGAGAGCGCCTTCCGCGCGCTGGCGCAGCGCGCGCCGAGCCTGACCGACGTCTGGCTTCGCTTCGCCTCGCCCCCCATCCGCAATGCGGGAACCATGGGCGGCAACGTCGCCAACGGCTCGCCGATCGGCGATTCGCCGCCGGTGCTGATGGCGCTGGATGCCGAAATCGAGCTGCGCCGCGGCGAGCATGTGCGCCGCATGCCGCTGACGGATTTCTACGTCGACTACATGAAGAACCGGCTCGAGCCCGGCGAGTTCGTGCAGGGGATGTCGGTGCCTCTCGCGGCGCTCCGGCGGCAGGTCAGGGCCTACAAGATCAGCAAGCGCTTCGACTGCGACATCTCGGCCTTGTGCGGCGGCTTCTCGATCGCGCTCGATGGCGATGTGGTCAAGGAAGTGCGCCTCGCCTTCGGCGGCATGGCCGCCACGGTCAAGCGCGCCGCGCGGGCCGAGGCCGCGCTGACGGGCAAGCCCTGGACCCAGGCCAGCGTCAACGCCGCGAAGCTCGCGCTGGCGCAGGACTTCAAGCCGCTGACCGACATGCGGGCCAGCGCCGACTACCGCCTGCAGGTGGCGCAGAACCTGCTGCAGCGCCTGTGGCTGGAAACGCGCACCACCGACCCRCTGCCGGTGGAAGCCACCAGCGTCTGGAGCGTGATGCCCCATGCCGCCCTCGACGCCGTGCAAGGAGCCTGACATGAACAAACCCCTCGACCCCAGCCTGCTCCAGCCCGCGGAAGCCTTCGCGGACTACCTCACGAACGCGGCCGCCCGCATCGACGAGCGCGCCGAGGCCAAGGCGCACGGCGACGGTGCGCGCGTGGGCATCAGCCGTCCGCACGAGTCGGCGCAGCTGCACGTGGCCGGCGAGGCGACCTACATCGACGACATCCCGGAACTCGCGGGCACGCTGCACTGCGCGCTGGGCCTCTCGCCCGCAGCCCACGGCCGCCTGAAGGACATGAAGCTCGACGCCATCCGTGCGATGCCGGGCGTGGTGGCGGTGCTCACGGCGGCCGACATTCCGGGCAGCAACGACTGCGGCTCGATCGTCCATGACGACCCGATCCTCTGCAGCGGCGACATCCGCTACCTGGGCCAGCCGGTGTTCGCGGTGATCGCCGAGACGCGCGACGCCGCACGCCGCGCCGCGGCCCGCGCCGGCGACGCGCTCGAGATCGACGCCGAGCCGCCGGTGCTGACGCCGCAGGACGCGCACGCCAGGGGCCAGTACGTGGTGCCGCCGATGCACCTGGTGCGCAGCACGAACGAGGGCGGCGCGCAGGCCGCGATCGCGAAGGCGCCGCACCGGCTCAAGGCCGAGCTCGACGTCGGCGGCCAGGAGCAGTTCTACCTCGAAGGCCAGATCAGCTACGCGATCCCGAAGGAGGGCGGCACGATGCACGTGTACTGCTCGACCCAGCATCCGAGCGAGATGCAGCACCTGGTCGCGCACGCGCTGCACCTGCACGCCAACGAGGTTCAGGTCGAGTGCCGGCGCATGGGCGGCGGCTTCGGCGGCAAGGAGTCGCAGTCGGCGCTGTTCGCCTGCGTGGCGGCGGTGGCGGCCAACAAGCTCAGGCGTCCGGTCAAGCTGCGGCTGGACCGCGACGACGACTTCATGATCACCGGCCGGCGCCACTGCTTCTGGTACGAGTACGAGGTCGGCTACGACGACGAGGGCCGCATCCTCGGCGCCGAGATCACGATGGTGTCGCGCGCCGGCCACTCGGCCGACCTGTCGGGCCCGGTGATGACCCGCGCGCTGTGCCACTTCGACAACGCCTACTGGCTGCCCGACGTCGCGATGCACGGCTACTCGGGCAAGACCAACACCCAGAGCAACACCGCCTTTCGCGGCTTCGGCGGCCCGCAGGGCGCGATCGCGATCGAGAACATCCTCGACAGCGTGGCGCGCGAACTGGGCCGCGACCCGCTCGACGTGCGGCGCATCAATTTCTACGGCAAGGGCGAGCGCGACGTCACGCCCTACGGCCAGCGGGTCAGCGACAACATCATTCACGAGCTTGTGGCCGATCTCGAAGCCACCAGCGGCTACCGCGCACGGCGCGAGGAGATCGCGGCCTTCAATGCGAAGAGCCCGGTGCTCAAGCGCGGCATCGCGCTGGCGCCGCTCAAGTTCGGCATCTCGTTCAACGTCAAGCACTTCAACCAGGCCGGCGCGCTGGTCCATGTCTACACCGACGGCTCGATCCTCGTGAACCACGGCGGCACCGAGATGGGTCAGGGCCTCAACACCAAGGTGGCACAGGTGGTCGCGCACGAACTCGGCGTCAGCTTCGAGAGCGTGCGGGTCACGGCGACCGACACGCAGAAGGTCGCCAACACCTCGGCGACCGCCGCGTCGACCGGCGCCGACCTCAACGGCAAGGCCGCGCAGGACGCGGCACGCCAGATCCGCGAGCGGCTGGCCGCCTGCGCCGCGGCGCGCCACGGCGGCGAGGCCGGCGCGGTGCGTTTCGCCAACGACAAGGTCGAAGTCAACGGCCGCACGCTGCCCTTCGCCACGGTGATCGGCGAGGCCTACCTCGACCGCGTGCAGCTCTGGTCCGACGGCTTCTATGCGACGCCGGGCCTCTCCTGGGACAAGGACCGGATGTTCGGCCGCCCGTTCTACTACTTCGCCTACGGCGCGGCGGTGAGCGAGGTGATCGTCGACACGCTGACCGGCGAATGGAAGCTGCTGCGCGCCGACATCCTGCACGACGCCGGCAAGTCGCTGAATCCGGCCGTCGACATCGGCCAGGTCGAGGGCGCCTTCATCCAGGGCATGGGCTGGCTCACGACCGAGGAACTGGTCTGGCACCCGAAGACCGGCCTCCTGACCACCCATGCGCCCAGCACCTACAAGATCCCGACCGCCAACGACTGCCCGCCGGTGTTCAACGTGCGGCTGTTCGAAGGCCAGAACTTCGAGGACTCGATCCACCGCAGCAAGGCGGTCGGCGAGCCGCCGCTCCTGCTGCCGTTCTCGGTCTTCTTCGCGATCCGCGACGCGGTGTCGGCGGTGGGCGGCCACCGGGCCGATCCGCCGCTGCGCGCGCCGGCCACCAGCGAGGCGATCCTGAAGGCGATCACCGCGGTGCAGCAGGCCGCCGCCTGAGGGCCTTTCCATGTGAATGCAGCGCTGTATAACTGCCCGCACATTCCAGACCACGGCGGGCAGACATGAGAGACCAAGCGCTTCTCGACAAGATCGATCTTCATCTCATCCGGGTTCTACACACCGTGCTGACCGACCGCAGCGTCTCGCGTGCCGCCATCCGATTGGGGATGTACCAGCCCGCCGTCTCCGCCGCCCTCAAACGGCTGCGCGAGCTCTCGGGCGACCCGCTGCTGGTGCGCTCGGGCTCGGGCATGGTGCCGACCGATGCCGGACTGCGCATGATCGAGCCCGCTGCGGCGATCCTGCGCTCGGCCGAGGTGCTGTTCAGCGACGCCCGCGGCTTCGATCCGCAGACCGCGGCCACCACCTTCCGCATCGCCGCCAGCGACTACATGGACCCGCTGTTCCTGCCGATGCTGGTGGCGCAGATCAAGAGCCAGGCGCCGCTGTGCCACATCGAGATCCATCCGCTGTCGTCCGACTCGGACTATCACTCGCACCTGTCGCTCGGGCAGGTCGACCTGGTGATCGGCAACTGGCTCAAGCCGCCGGAGGACCTGCACATGGCGCGCCTGTTCGGCGACGACATCGTTTCGATGGTCAACAAGGACCATCCGGCGGTGCGCCGCGGCTGGGACCTGGAGAGCTGGCTCGCGGCCGAGCACATCGCGCCGACGCCCACGCACCCGGGGGCGCGCGGGATCATCGACCAGATGCTCGACGAGATGGGGCGGCAGCGCAACATCATGGCGCGCTGCGCCCATTTCGGGCTGATTCCGGACATGGTGGCCTCGAGCCTGCTGGTGCTCACCACCGGGCGCCAGTACTGCGAGCGTTTCCTCGACCGGCTGCCGGTCGCGATCCTCGACTGCCCGGTGCCGCTGCCGCGCCTCATGTACTACCA
>NZ_JBFUCI010000426.1:0-5350 GCF_056405335.1 Variovorax sp. P1_H12_2 | reverse complement strand
GGCCAGGAATACCGCGGAACCGGCTTCGCCGGGCCGCTGGTATTGCCCCCGGTAGGGGGTGGGCGCCCGACACGAAGTGCGGGCAACCTGGGGGCGAGTAACAATCACCACCGTGGACCCACAGAACGAATCCCTCTTCGACGCCCAGGCGCTGGAAGCGCCCGCTGCGCTCGCGGCCTCGATCGCTCCCCCGGCCGCGCCGGGCCATTTCGATGAGCTGCGCGGCGCCGCCACGCCGCAGGACGCATCGCGTCCGGCTGCGCCCGCTTCACCCTTTTCACAGCCGGCGCCGCTCTACGAGGCCTCGTCCGTCCCGCCTGCCGCGCCGGTCGCCGAAGACGACGACGATGCCGGTCCGGACGAACAGGCGCCGCTCGCCCCAGCCTGGGCCGACTTCTTCGAGCACCTGGGCCCGGGCGGCTTCGACGACCTGCCGCGGCGCGCCGTCAGCCTCGAACGCCAGATCCGCGACAACGGCGTCACCTACAACGTCTACGCCGATGCCGACGGTCCGCAGCGGCCCTGGTCGCTCGACCTGTTCCCGCTGATCGTCTCGCCCGAGAGCTGGGCCCAGATCGAGGCCGGCGTGCAGCAGCGCGTGCACGTGCTCGACCGGGTGATGGCCGACGTCTACGGGCCCCAGCAGCTGCTGGCCGAGGGGCTGCTGCCGCCTGCGCTGGTCCAGGGCCACCCGGGCTACCTGCGGGCCATGCACGGCGTGCGCCCGCCCGGCGACACCTGGCTGCACATCGCGGCCTTCGATCTCGCACGCGGGCCCGACGGCAACTGGTGGGTGGTCTCGCAGCGCACGCAGGCGCCCTCCGGCCTGGGCTACCTGCTCGAGAACCGGCTCGCGATCGCGCGCCAGTTCCCGCAGGCCTTCGAGAACCTGCAGGTGCAGCGCGTGGCCGCCACCTACAACGCGATGATGGAGGGCCTGCAGCGCATGTGCCCGGCCGGCCAGCCGCCGCACATCGCGCTGCTGACACCCGGCCCCTACAACGAGACCTACTTCGAGCACGCCTACCTGGCGCGCTACCTCGGCATCACGCTGGTCGAGGGCAGCGACCTCACGGTGCGCGACCAGCGCCTGTACCTCAAGACGCTGCAGGGCCTCAGGCCGGTGCACGGGCTCGTCAAGCGGCTCGACGACCAGTACCTCGACCCGCTCGAGCTGCGCCCCGATTCCACGCTCGGCGTGCCGGGCCTGCTGCAGGCGATCCGCGCCGGCAACGTGCTGGTGGCCAACATGCCCGGCTCGGCCTTCCTGGAATCGCCCGCGCTGCTGGGCTTCCTGCCCGCGCTGGCGCGCCGCCTGATCGGCGAGAAGCTGCGACTGCCGGCCCTGCCCACCTGGTGGTGCGGCGAACGCGCCGCAATGGAAGCCGTGCTGCCGCAACTGGCCGACTGCGCGATCAAGTCCACCTACCCCGACTTCGACTCGCACACCAGCTTCGATGCCGTGCTCGGCCACCACATGGGACGGCGCGAGCTCGACGAATGGGCCGGCCGCATCGTGCGCCAGGGCGAGGCCCACACGGTGCAGAGCTACCTGCCGCTGTCGCAGATGCCGACCTGGACGCCGGACCTCGGCCGCGGCCACATCGCGCAGCGCTCGGTGCTGCTGCGCGTGTTCGCGGTCAGCGACGGACCGCGCTCGTGGCGGGTGCTTCCCGGCGGCCTCGCGCGGCTGGCGGGACGCGACGCCCAGATCGCCTCGATGCAGCGCGGCGGCAGCAGCGCCGACGTCTGGGTGCGCACCGAGGGCGAGGTCGACCGCACCACGCTGCTGCAGCCGCACACCACGCCGGCCTCGCTGGCGCGGCATAGGGCCCCGGTCACCAGCCGGGCGGCCGAGAACATGTACTGGCTCGGCCGCTATACCGAGCGGGCCGAGAACGCGGTGCGCCTGGCACGGCTCACGATCGACCTGCTCGGCGGCGAGAACCACTCCGCCCGCGCGCTGCTGGTCTGGCTGCACCGGCTGGCGCTGCGCAACGCGCTGGTGCCGCCCGAAGTGCCGAGCCTGCCGAAGTCGCGGCGCGTGTTCGAGCGGGCGCTGATCGCCGAGATGGGCAACTTCGACCAGGGCGGCAGCGTGGGCTACAGCCTGCGCTGCATCCGCCAGGCGGCCGCCGCGGTGCGCGAGCGGCTGTCGCAGGACCACTGGAACCAGATCGTGCGCGCCGAGACCGATTTCCTGCGCCGCAGCGCCGAGCAGTCCGGCGAGAACTCCGAGGGTGGCTATGCCACCGGCGCCGCGCTGGGCCTGCTCGAGTCGGCCAGCAGCGCGCTGTCGGCCATGACCGGCGCCCAGACCGACCGCATGACACGCGACGACGCCTGGCGGCTGCTGTCGATCGGCCGCCACATCGAGCGCCTGGGTTTCCTCTCGAGCGCGCTGGCGGCCGGTTTCGAGACCGGCTCGGTGCACGAGGTCAGCGGCTTCGAGGCCATGGTGGCGCTGTTCGACAGCACCATCACCTTCCATGCGCGCTACCAGCAGCGGCGCGATGTCGCCACGCTGGTCGACCTGCTGGTGCTGGACGGCGACAACCCGCGCTCGCTGGCCTGGGTCACGCAGACGCTGCGCAAGCGCATCGCCAAGCTCGCGGGCAGCGCGCCCGACAAGCTCACCGCCCTGTCTTTCGACCTGCCCGACCCCGACGGCTGGACCCTCGAAGGCCTGTGCGATCCCGGTCCCGACCAGCAGTATCCGGCGCTGGTGCACGTTTTCGCGAGCTGCGAGGCGGCCGCCTACCATGTGTCGGATGCGATCGGTACGCGCTATTTCACGCTGACTTCCGAGTCGCTGCGTTCTGTGGGGGCGTAGGTTCGCGCGACCGCATGGGGCGACTGTTGCAAGCATGCGTGTGTGCGTGCTTGAGTGCGTGTGGCGGCGGCGGGCGGTAGGCCCCGGGCCGGCCGACGTCACCGGCCGCTTCGCGGCTGCCCTGCGCTGCTCACGGTACGCGGGGTCTCGCTCAAACTCGCTCCGCTGCGCTCCACTCAAACAGTCGCGAGCCCTGATCCGCGCACCGCTGCGCTGCTCGGCGGTGCCTCAACGGCCGGCCCGAGGCCTACCGCCCACCGCCGTGGACASGTTGGGGTTGCACTGAACGTTGGAGACGTAGCTGGCCGTTGACCCCCCCGAAGCCCGGCATGCGGTGYGGGACGGGAGATCCCCTCTGCGCCGCTGAGGAGCGCAGCTTCAGGCGGCCAAGGGCCGCGCGTGTTTGAGCGCAGCGAGTTTGCGCGGACCCCGCCTGAAGCGAGCACCGCAAGGCAGCCCGAAGGGCCGGCGCAGTGGGGTCGTTCGGCCCGTACCGCGTGCCGGGCGGCCCCAACAGACGGACCTACCCGCACAGCAAATGTTAGTCTTGCCGCCCCATGAACCTGAGGACCAAGATCGTCGCCCTCGCGGTGGCGCCGTTGCTGGTCGCGCTGATGCTGGTGGCCTTCGCGGTGCGCCACCAGGAGCGCGACCTGGCGCAGCGCGAGCGGGCGCTGATCGAGAAGACCTACATGACGCAGCGCCGCAGCGAACTGCGCAGCTACGTCGACCTGGCCGTGAGCACCGTGCGGCCGCTGTACGACGCCGGCCTTGACGACGAGGCCACCCGCGCAGAGGCCCTGCGCCGCCTGGCCGCGCTCGACTACGGCAACGACGGCTATTTCTTCGTCTACGACCTGCAGGGCCGCTCGCTGATGCATTCGCGCCAGCCCGAGCTGGTCGGCCAGTCGCTGTGGGAGCTTCACGATTCCCAGGGCCGCCCCACCATCCAGGAGCTGATCGCGCAGGCGCGCGAAGGCGGCGGCTATGTCGAGTACCAGTGGCGCAAACCCTCCAGCGCCCAGCTGGCGCCCAAGCTCGGCTATGTGACCGCGTTGCCGCGCTGGAACTGGATGGTCGGCACCGGCCTCTACCTCGACGACATCGACGTCGCGATGCAGACGCTCGACCGGCAGATGAACACCAACGTCACGACCACCATGCTCTGGATCGCCGGCATCGCCGCGTTGTGCCTGGCCGTGGTCAGCGCCGCCGGGCTGCTGCTGAACCTCAGCGAGCACCGCATCGCCGAGGCCCGGTTGCGGCTCCTGGCGCGCCAGGTCGTGCAATCGCAGGAGGACGAACGCGCCCACCTGGCGCGCGAGCTCCACGACGGCACCAGCCAGACATTGGTGTCGGCCAAATTGATGATCGAATCCGCGGTCGATGCGCTCGAACGCGCGCGCCAGCAGGTGCCGCCGACGCTGGGCAAGGCCTTGCAGCGGCTCAATGAATCCCTGGTGGAAGTGCGGCGTATCTCGCACCGGCTGCGGCCGGCCTTGCTCGACACGCTGGGCCTGCCGGCTGCGCTCGAACGGCTGGGCGCCGAGTTCGGCGAGGAGGGCGGCGTCGCCGCCTCGGTCACGGTGCAGGGACGACCACGCGAATTGCCGCAGGAAGTGAAGACCGCGCTGTTCCGCGTCGCGCAGGAGGCGCTGACCAATGTGCGCAAGCACGCGCGGGCGCAGCAGGTGGGCATCGTGCTGGCCTTCGAGGGCAAGGCCGTGCAGCTCGAGGTCAGCGACGACGGCACAGGTTTCGACGAGGCCGCGCTCGAGCTCGATCCTCAGCGCGGCATCGGCCTGCGCAACATGCGCGAGCGCGTGGCCGCCATCGGCGGCTCGCTGGGCGTGCGCTCCGACCGTGACGGCACCTCGATCCTGGCCGAGGTGCCGGTGATCGCGGGGGAGGGCGCATGACGGCCTGCGCGGTGATCCGCCTGTTCCTGGTCGATGACCATCCGCTGGTGCGCGACGGCCTGCGGGCCCGGCTCGGTCCGCTGCCGGGACTCGAGATCGTCGGCGAGGCCGGCGGCGCCGCCGAAGCGCTGGCAGGCATCGCCGACGCCCGGCCGGACCTGGTGCTGGCCGACGTCGGCCTGAAGGGCATGAGCGGCATCGAGCTGGCATCGCTCTTGCACGATCGCCAGCCCGACGTGCGGGTGCTGATGCTCAGCATGTACGACAACCCCGAGTACGTGCAACAGGCGCTGCAGGCGGGTGCCCGGGGCTACGTGCTCAAGGACGCGCCGGCGGCGGAGATCGTCGCCGCGATCGAGGCGGTCGCGGCCGGCGGCACGTTCCTCAGTTCGGCGGTGTCGCAGCGGCTCGTCGCCAACCAGCAGCCGCGGCCGCTGCGGCCGCCGCGCGAGAGCGAGATCCAGTCGGCGCTCGGCCGCCGCGACTCGAGCAAGCAGATCGCGGGCGACATCGTCCTCAGCGTGCGCACGGTCGAGGCGCAACGGCTGAGCATCAAGGGGCGGCGCGGGCTCGAACGCCAGTCGGCCCTGATCAAGTA
>NZ_JBFUCI010000425.1:0-5373 GCF_056405335.1 Variovorax sp. P1_H12_2 | reverse complement strand
GAGGTGGCCCGCGTCGGTCAGGCTGACCGAGCGTGTCGAGCGATTGAGCAGCCGTACGCCGAACCGGGTCTCCAGCAGCGCCACGTACTTGCTGGCGTTGGCCTTGGACATCCCGAGCGAGTGGGCGGCACGGGAGAAGCTGCCGCGCAGGGCGACTTCGCGAAAGGTCTCAAGCAGGTCCTGGCCGTCCATGGCGCTCCATTGATTCTGTTTCTCTTGTGTGCTTGGGTGGGCTGCTCAGTGGGATGGTTTCGCCTCGACGCCGAAGGCTGCCGCAGACCGTGGTGCGCGAAGCGCCCGCCGACAACGTGCTGGACCGCGTCAAGCTGCGAGTTGTGGTTCAGGCAGACTTGTGTGATCGACAAGCGGGCTTGCGGCCCGCTCGACATCGCGCTCGTAGGTACGGGAACCGATGACCAGCATCCAGGCGGCAGCGATCCCGAACACGGGTGTCACGGCCAATGCCGTCTGCAGCCCGAAGGCATCGGACAGCGCCCCCCCAATGAGCGGCCCCATGGCCATGCCGAACAGGTTCTGGAGCAACCCGAGGATCGAAGCGCCCGTGGCGCGAAAGCCGGGGTGAACGACGTTCATGACAATGGCAGCAGAAGGACCGGCGGTACAGGTCGCAAAGAAGCCGCCAAGGGCAAACAACGCGAACTGCACCTGGTTGGAGAGCTGCACGCCGAGCAACGGCAGACCGAACGCGGCGCCAAGGACGGCTGTCGAGATCAGGCACAACACGCCCATCGAAAGCACCCGGGCACGCGGGTAGCGCTTTCCGGCCATGTCACACACGACGCCCCAGATCACACTGCCCAGCGCGCCGCACAGCACGACAAGCGCGGCGTGCACTCCCGCCTGTGCAGGCGCGATCCCATGCACACGATTCAGGAAACTCGGCAGCCAGGCCCACATCGACGACAAGACGATGAGTTGCACGGCGCTCCCGATGCCGACCCACAGCAGCGTCGGCGACCGCTTCAGTGCCTCGAAGGCCGCGCGGAAGACGCCGACCGCTGAGCGCGTGGCTCCCTGGGCATGCGTGCCGACGTCGACCGTTTGGTAGTCGCGCACCTTGATGTAGGCCAGACTCACCAGGAGGCCAGGAATGCCGACCACGCCGAACGCCGCCTGCCAACCCCAGCGCGCCGCGATGACGCCGCCGAGCGCGACGCCCAGCACGGAGCCCACGGAGGCGGCCGCCATGAAGCTGCCCATCAGCGCGCTGCGCATCCGGTCGGGGAAGTGGGTCGCAATCAGTGCGGCGCCCACCGCACCGTAGCCGGCCTCTCCGACGCCGACCACAGCGCGCGCCGCCAAGAGCGCGCTGTAGTTGCGCGTGAACATGCAAGAGATCGAGGCGATGCTCCACACCGTGGCCATCGTCACGATGCTCTTGACGCGGCTCACGCGGTCGGCAACGAGCGACACCGGAAGCGCGCAGGCGGCGAGGACGATCGAGAGGGCCGAAACCAGGGCGCCGAGCTGCTTGTCCGAGAGGCCCCAATCCGCCTTCATGTACGGGAACAGCGAGACGATGACCTGGCGATCGATGTAGTCGAAGAGCATCAGCCCAATGGTCATCGCAAAGGCGAACCACGCCTGGCGCGGCCCGAACAGGTAGCCGTCATTCGGCTTTGAGCTGGTAGTTTGGATATTCACTTTGTCTCCTTCGTTGTAGATATGCGGCGCCCGAGAGCGTGGTGTGGATCTTCCGAACTCAGGCTGTCGGCAGCAGGTAGTCGCGGAAGTTCTCGCGCAGCCGGTTCTTCAGCATCTTCCCCGTGGCGCCCAGCGGAATGCTGTCGACGAATGCCACGTCGTCCGGCGTCCACCACTTGGCGATCCGTCCGTCGAAGAAGGCGAGAAGTTCGTCGCGCGTCACCTCGGCGCCCGGCTTCCTCGCCACCACCAGCAGCGGGCGCTCGTCCCACTTCGGGTGCTTGACGCCGATGCACGCGGCCATCGCCACTGCCGGGTGGGCCATTGCAATGTTTTCGAGGTCGATCGATCCGATCCACTCGCCGCCGGACTTGATGACGTCCTTGCTGCGGTCGGTGATCTGCATGAATCCGTCGGCATCGATCGTCGCGACGTCGCCCGTCGGGAACCACCCCTCGACCAGGGGATCACCGCCTTCGCCCTTGAAGTAGGCGGCAATGACCCAGGGACCGCGCACCATGAGCTCGCCCGAAGTCTGGCCATCGCGCGGGAGTTCGCTGCCGTGCTCATCGACAATCTTCATGTCGATGCCGTACAGAGAGCGCCCCTGCTTCGCCTGCAGCGCCCGGCGCTGCGCCGCGTCAAGGCCCGCATGCTTGCCCTTGAGTTTTCCCAGCGCACCCATCGGGCTCAGCTCGGTCATGCCCCAGGCATGGATCACCTGGACGCCGTACTTGTCCTCGAAGGCATCCATCATGGCCGGCGGGCAGGTCGAGCCGCCGATCACGGTGCGCTTCATGGTGCTGAACTTCAGGTTGTTGGCTTCGACATGCGCCAGCAAGCCCTGCCACACGGTCGGCACGCCTGCCGACATGGTCACGCCTTCGGTCTCGAACAGCTCGTGCAGCGACTTGCCATCCATCCATGGGCCGGGGAACACGAGCTTGGCGCCGACCATGCACGCCACATAGGGCAGGCCCCAGGCGTTGACGTGGAACATCGGCACGACCGGCAGGATCGTGTCGCGCGAAGAGCAGTCGARCGAATCCGGCAATGCGSTGGCRTAGGTGTGCARCACCGTGGACCGGTGGCTGTACAGCGCGCCCTTGGGRTTGCCGGTGGTGCCCGASGTGTAGCACAGYGACGAGGCCGTGTTTTCGTCGAACACCGGCCASKTGAATTSCGGGGAATGCGCGTCGATCAGGTCCTCRTAGCACAACAGGTTCGGGATCRTCGACGMCACCGGCATGWRSTCCCGGCTGGTCATGGCAACGAATGCCTTGATGGTTTTCACGCGCGAGGCGATCGCCTCGACCAGCGGCAGGAAGGTCAGGTCGAAGAACAGCACCTGGTCTTCGGCATGGTCGGCRATCCACACGACCTGGTCCGGATGCAACCGAGGATTGAGCGTGTGCAGCACGGCGCCGGATCCCGACACCGCGTAGTACAGCTCCATGTGGCGGTAGCCATTCCATGCGAGCGTTGCGACGCGATCGCCGAAGCGGATGCCGTTCGCGGCCAGCGCGTTGGCCATGCGGCGCGCTCGCTGGGCGAGGTCGCCGTAGGTCTGGCGATGCAGGTCGCCTTCGACGCGGCGCGAGACGATTTCCTGGTCGCCATGGTGGCGCTCCGCATGATTGAGGAGCGTCGAGATCAGCAGCGGCTGCTGCATCATGTTTGCGTTCATGATGGTTCCTCTTACCAGCGGGTAGACACGAACCGGCCGTTCACGGCCGCGTCGATGAGATCGGGAACCGCACCGAAGTGCCAGCCCTGTCCGAAGCCGCCGCCGAGCTTGACGTACTTGAAGCTGTTCGTCGCGATGTTGAGGTCGTGACTCCAGGTGCGCACCGGGTTCATGCCCATGCACGTGGAGTGATAGATCTTTCCGCCGGCGTCCTCGATGATCTTGGCCTCGCCGTTGTCTCTGGCCATGTGGTAGGACGGAGTGTCGGTCTGCACCCACATGTGCACGTTCGAGCTCACCTTGCGGCCCTTGATCAGGCCGGCGATCTGGCGAATCTCGTGGTACGTCAGGTGCGGGCAGCCGAAGACGACGATGTCCACCTTGTCGCTCTTGGCCGAGTCGAGTTTGCGGTAGTACTCCCGCACGTCGTCCAGCGTCACGATGTGCTTCTCGACGTTCGCCGGGACCTTGCCGCCGAACGCGGCTTCCAGCGTGCGCGACTCGGGCAGGGCCGAGCCGATGATGTGCAGCATCGGGTCGTTCATTCCCGCGGAGACGCAACCCGACAGGCACTTGCCGGCCGTCGGGCTCAGCAGCGGCGGCATGTTGACGACAGCCGGGATGCGGTTGCCACCCTTTTCGGCAATGACGGCGCCCAGGGCCGCCCAGTCCGCCGGGTCGGTCATCTTCTCCTTGACCTCGTCGGTGAGTTCGACGATCACCTTCGCGAGCCGGTTTTCGTCGAGCAGCATGCCGTATTTGGGCAGGTAGCCGGTATAGCCGGCATACACGGTGTTGACCGTGCTCTCGCGGTTGCTGCGCGCACCGACGAAGGTGTTCAGATAGGCGGCGACGCTGGACTCGGAGGAGGCGCAGAACTCGCCGTACCTCGGCGTGCGGGTGGTGAGGTGCGAATTGCACGACTGCGACATGATCCAGCCGTGCGCCTTCAGCGCGTCATGGCCGCGCACATAGCCGTCGTAGATGTCCTTGGGCAGCTTGTAGCTGCCGTCGCCCCACGAGAAGTTCCACGGGTAGCCGGGCTCCTCGTACTTGTCGATCTGGACGAGATACGGGTCGTTCAGGCAGATCGTCTTGCTCTCGTCGGCGACGCGGGCATCCTTGATCTCGATGAATTTGTCGTACAGCGGGCTGTGGCCCATGTCGAAGGTCGAGAGGTCGGGATGCGACCGGTCCTTCATCTCTATCGGACAGACGTTGAGGACGAAGGACAGCGGCACCATCTCCTCGGCGCCGACAGCCTTGCCAAAGTCCACCAGCTTTTCCAGCGCGAAGCGCCGTGCCTCGCCAAACTTTCCATCCAGCATTTCCTGCTGGTTTCGATCGAGCTTCATATAGTCCTCGTGTAATTCAAATGGGGGTTGGACAAGGCATCAGGCCGATGCTTTGCGCGTGATCGTGACGGTGGCTTCCTTGCCGACTTCGTCGGCGCGGATCTCCACCCAGTCACCTGTGCGGATCTCCTGGAGGGGGTCGCCGTCGAGGCAGTCCACCGCGGGAATCTCGCCGGCGATGGCGCCCGCGATGTCGATGTCGTGCACGTTGCGGCAGACGATGCCGGTCGGGCCGACCTTGGACACCTGGCACTTGTAGTACAGGCCCACCGAGCCCAGCGTCGTGCCGGACACGGTCGGGTACACCATGATCCTGCCCTTCACGCACTGGCCGTTCAGCGGGTTCTCGTAGGCACCGATGATTCCGCCGTCATTGGTGACCGTGTTGTAGCCCCACCCGAATCGCATTTCACTGACGAGAGCCTCACCGCTGGCCCGCCCCTTGGAGCGGGCAATGCCCTTCATTACTTTCACGTGTTCCATGTTTGTCTCCATGTTCTTCAGCCTGCTCAGATCAACATGCCGCCGTTCGGCGAAATGACCTGCCCGGCCAGGTAATGCTCGCCCGCCAGGTGCACGACCGTGGCGGCGTACTCTTCGGGGGTGCCCATCCGTCCGGAGGGCACGAGCTGCAAGAAGCGATTGCGGCCTTCCTCGCCCATCTTC
>NZ_JBFUCI010000424.1:0-5377 GCF_056405335.1 Variovorax sp. P1_H12_2 | reverse complement strand
AACCACCGCATTCGATCGATCACGGGATGCTAGGGATGAAGTTCAATAATGTCGCATTCCTTTTTATCGAGAGCCCATAGCATCATGTTAAGCGTGTGTGATCCAGGCCTCCTGGCCAGCGCGGCGGGATCCGCTACAGATCCAGCGATCCGAGCACTTCGATGAATTCCCTTGCGATGCGGGACAAGGGCTGCAGTTGGAGATGGAAGACATTCACCGGCGCGTAGGCCGCGGGCGTGATCGGAACCGCCTCGATGTTGGCCCATATCGGGCCCTTGAGAGTCAGCTCGTCGACCAGTGCCACGCCGACCCCGGCCTGCACCATGGCGCAGGCGACGTGGGCCTGGAGGACCTCGACCCGCGTGGCGGGTTGGTGCGCTTCGCTGCCAAAAATCTGGCGCACCAGCTGGCCGAAGGGGATGTCACTGCTGTAGCCGACGAACGGCTCTTTGGCCAGAGCGCGAACGCGCACGGTCTTGTGGCGCGCCAGGTCATGACCACGCGGGAGTGCGGCCATGATTCGGTTCTTGTAGAGGGGGCGCACCTCCAGGCTCGGGGGAGCCACCGGCATGTAGGTCACGCCGAACTCCACCTGTTGGGTCAGCAGCCCCTGCAACATGCCGCTCGGTATGAGCGTGTGGAGCTCGATCCGTACTTCCGGGTAGCGCGCGCAGAAGATTGCCACGGCTCGCGGCATCACCGACTGACCAATATTGGGGCTGCAGGCGATGCGCAGTTGTCCGATGCGGTTGCGTGCCAGATTGTCCGCAACGTCGCTGACCCGCTGCACGCCCTGGTAAACGCTGGCAATCTCCTCGAACAGCCGGCGCGCCTCCGGTGTCGGATACAGGCGTCCCTTGATCCGCTCGAACAGCTGCAAGTCCAGGCGCTGCTCCATGTGGGAAATCAGCCGGCTGACGGCCGGTTGCGAGACAAACAGCAGGTTGGAAGCGCCGCTGATCGAGCCGCTCACCATGACGGCGCGGAACACCTCGATCTGGCGCAGATTCAGCTTCATATCATTAACTTCATGTTATCCGCGGCCGACATTTAAGCATATGACTTTCTAGGAGGCGATTCCTAGACTTGACCGCATTCACGACGAAAGCGGAGCAACGGATGGGCAGTTTCGAACTGGTGGTTCACGGCGACATAGTCGATGCCGACGGGGTGGTCGAAGGCGGCTGGATTGGCGTGCAGGACGGCCGCGTGGCCGCGCGCGGAACCGGGAAACCGCCGGCCGGCGGCGAGATGGTCGATGCGGGCGGGCTATGGATCCTGCCGGGCGTGGTGGACGGGCAGGTGCATGCGGGCAGCCAGGCCGGCCAGGAAGGCCTGGGTCGGGCCTCGCGCGCCGCTGCCGCCGGCGGCGTGACCGTCATGGTGGACATGCCCTACGACGATCCCGAGCCTGTGGCGTCGCGACCGCAACTGGACGCCAAGATCGCCGAAGTGGAGCGCGACTGCCACGTCGACGTCGCCCTGTTCGGCACGCTCAACGACAGGCACGGCCTGCAGGCGGCGGCCGGGTTGATCGAGGGCGGCGTCTGCGCCTTCAAATTCTCGACCTTCGAAGCCACGCCCGGGCGCTTCCCGCGGGTGGACGAAGACGATCTCTACGAAGCCTTCCGGCTGATCGCACCTTCGGGCCTGGTCTGCGGCGTGCACAACCAGATGCAGGAACTCACGCGCAAGAACATCAAGCGCCTGAAGGAAGACAGCGACACCGGTTGGGACGCGTTCATGCGCGCCCACACACCGCTGATCGAGAACCTGGCGACCGCGCTGATCTACGAGATCGGTGCCGAAACCGGCGCCAGGGCGCACGCGGTCCACGTCTCGACGTCTCGCGGGTTTGAGCTGTGCGGGATGTACCAGCGCGCCGGTCACCAGGCCACGATCGAGACCTGCATCCAGTACCTGATGCTCAACCACGAGGAGCACAGCCGCAAGTTCGGGGCCAAGACCAAGCACTACCCGCCCATCCGTCCCAAGGCGGAGGTGGATCTGCTGTGGACGCACATCGCGCGCGATGGCTGCACCTTCGTCTCGTCCGACCACGTGAGCTGGGGACTGGAGCGAAAGGGCGACCCCGACATCTTTCGCAACGCGTCAGGGGGGCCGGGCCTGGAGACGCTGCTGCCGGCCTTCTGGACTGGCTGCGAAGAGCATGGCATCGCGCCCTCGATGGTGACGCGCCAGCTCTGCCGCAATCCGGCACGTCATTTCCTGCTCGACGACCGCAAGGGATCGCTCGATGTGGGCGCCGATGCCGACTTCGTGGTGCTTCGGCCGGAGCGTTACCGTTTTGACCCCTCCAGCAGTCTCTCGGCCGTGCAATGGAGCTCCTTCGAGGGCCGCGAGTTCACGGTGAAGGTCAATTCGACCTGGAGCCGCGGGCAGCTCGTCTATGACGGCCAGAAGGTCGTCAATCGCGCCGGCGATGGCCGTTTCCTGAAACCGCGCGCAGTGCGCCAGATCCACTGACAATGTCCATGCCTTCTTCATCTTTCCCTCCGATCAACGCAGAGCGCTTGTGGCGCCGCGTCGAAGCCCTGTCGACGTTCACCTTGCCGGAGGTTCCCTGGACCCGTCGGGCCTTCTCCCCCCAGTTCACGGCGGCGCGCGAATGGCTGCGCGCGCAGTTCGCCGAGGCGGGCCTGCAGGTCAGCCAGGATGAAGGCGGCAACCTCGTCGGCCGACTGGGCGCAGTGGATGGACGCAAGCCCATCATCACCGGCTCGCACTGCGACACCGTGCCGATGGGCGGCCGCTTCGACGGCATCATCGGCGTATTGGCCGGGCTCGAGGTCGCGCACACTTTGCGCGAGCAGGGCATCGTGTTGAATCACCCCTTCGAGGTCATCGACTTCCTCTCGGAGGAGCCGAGCGACTATGGCGTTTCGTGCATTGGCAGCCGGGCCTTCTCGGGCGCGCTGGATCCGGGCATGCTGCAGGCGCGCAACCCCGAGGGCGAGACGCTGGCCGAAGGCATGCGCCGCATCGGTGCGCGACCGGAGGCGCTCGACCGGGCGCTTCGTCCCGCCGACAGCACTGCCGCGTTTGTCGAACTGCACATCGAGCAGGGTCCGGTCCTGGAGCAGCGCAAGCTGCCGATCGGCGTTGTGACCGACATCGTGGGTATCCGGCGGGTGGCGATCACCGTACGCGGTCAGGCGGACCACGCCGGAACCACCCCGATGGACATTCGTCGCGACGCGCTCGTTGGCGCCGCGCGCCTGATCGACGCGGCCAATCAAAAGGCCAAAAGCCTCACGGGACAACCGCACTATGTGGTGGCGACGATCGGACGCCTGTCACTGACGCCGAATGCGTCCAACGCCGTGGCGGGCCAGGTCGAGATGACGATGGAGGTGCGCAGCGGCAGCTCCGCGGTGCTGGAGACGTTTCCGGAGGAGTTGTGGGCAAAGGTGTCGCCGGCCCTCGCCGAGTTGCGCGTCAGCGCGACCTTCCAGGACGTGAGTCGCTCCAAGCCGACGGCGTGTGCGGAGCTCGTGATGGCCGCCATCGAGCGGTCCTGCGCGGCGCTCGACTACGCCCACATGCGCATGCCCAGCGGCGCAGGGCACGACGCGGTCTATGTCGCACCCACGGGCCCGGTGGGGATGATCTTCATTCCCTGTCTGGATGGGCGCAGTCATTGTCCGGAGGAATGGATCGAGCCGGCGCAACTGCTGGACGGCACCCGCGTGCTCTATCAAACGGTGCTTGAACTGGACCGGCAGCTGCAGGGGGCGGGCGCATGAATGCCACTTCTTCCATGTCTCGGCAGTCCTGGCGTGCCTTCCTGTCTCGATTGGAGGCGCAAGGCGAACTGCTGCACGTGCGCGACGACGTCGATCCGTACTTCGAGATTTCCGCATGGCTGGATCAACTCGCCACCGGGCGGGCCGTGCAGTTCGACGCTGTGAAAGGTCACGCGTTGCGAGTCGTCGGCAACCTCCTGAACTCGCGCGAGCGCTTCGCGGCGGGTCTCGGGTTGTCCGCTCAGGCGCTGCAGCGGTGCATCATCGACGCGATCGCGAACGGGATCCCGCCCGTTCGGGTGGCCTCGGGCCCCTGTCAGGAGGTGAAGGTGGACGCGCCCGATCTGGTGCGCGAGCTTCCCGCACCGCATTTCTTTCCCCAGGAAACCGGCGCCTACATCACCGCGGGCGTCATCATCGCCCGCGACAGGGTCACGGAGCGCGGCAATGCCTCCTATGCACGCCTGAAGCTGCTGGGTGGCGACCGGGCCATGGTCGGTATCGCACCCAATCATCACCTGGCCGTGATGGCGCGTGCCGCCCACGCGCGCGGCGAGAAGCTCGAGATCGCCGTGACGATTGGCAATCATCCGGCCGTGCTGATCGCCGCCGCGCTGTATCTGCGCCTGGGTGACGACGAACTCGACGCCGCGGGTGCAATGCTCGGCGAGGCGCTGCAGATGGTGCGTTGCCAGACCCTCGCGCTGGACGTGCCGGCGCATTGCGAGATCGTGCTGGAGGGCTGCCTCGATCTCGATGAGCAGCACGAGGAGCAGTTCGTCTCCGAGTTCCATGGCATGTACGAACCCTATGGCAGCGGCCCGGTCGCCCGCTTCGACTGCCTCACCCGTCGCAGCGATGCATTGTTCCAGGTCATCCAGCCGGGCTACTACCCGGAGCACACGCTGATCGGCGGTGTCGCGATTGCCGCCGGGCTGGCGCAGACGTTGCGCGCGGCCGCGATCCCGGTGCGCGAGGTCGCAGTCGGCCACGGCGGGTGCGGCCGCCTGGACGCGGTCGTGAGCCTGCATGCGCATCGGCCGGGCGAGCCGCGCAAGGCCATGTTTTCGATCTGGGGCAGCGTGAACCTGATCAAGAACATCACGGTGGTGGACGAGGACGTCGACCCTTGGGACGCAGGTCAGGTGGCCTGGGCCGTCGCCACGCGCATGCGCGCCGACCGTGACCTGCTGGTCGTGCCCGGCGCACGCACCGATCGGTCCGAGCCCATCAAACACGAGGGCGTGATCGCAAAGATGGGCATGGACGCCACGCGACGAGCGGCCGACCGCCCGGACTGGACCCGTGCCTTGCCGCCGCCCGACGTGATGCAACGCGTCGCCTCGCGCCTGGAGACGCTCGGATGATGGCGTCCGCACCAGGGCGCCGGCGCCGGATCGTGATCGGTATCAGCGGCGCCTCTGGCGTCGTGTTCGGCATCCGCCTGCTCGAGATTCTGCGTGATTGCGGCGTCGAAACGCACTTGGTGATGAGCCGCTCTGCGCAACTCACGCTCGCGTATGAAACCGAGCTCAAGACCGCGGACGTCAGGGCACTGGCCGATGTCTGGCATGCCAACAGCGATGTCGGAGCGGCCATCTCCAGTGGCT
>NZ_JBFUCI010000423.1:0-5387 GCF_056405335.1 Variovorax sp. P1_H12_2 | reverse complement strand
CAGACCGCCCGGACGTGCCACCATGGCGTCCTCAAGAAGGAGACCACCATGTCAGACCATGTCTACAAGCTTCTCGAACTCACCGGCTCCTCGCCGACCAGCAGCGACGACGCCGTGCGCCGAGCCATCGCCAAGGCCAGCGAATCGGTGCGCAACATCCAGTGGTTCCAGGTCACCGAGACCCGCGGCCACGTGGTCGACGGCAAGGTCGGACACTGGCAGGTGACGCTCAAGGTCGGCTTCACCCTGGAAGGCTGAGAACCCACCCAGAGGGCCGGCGAAGCCAGGCCCCTGTTGGTGAAACACCGCGGAACCGGCTTCGCCGGGCCGCTGGTGTTGCCCCCTGCAGGGGGTGGGCGCGCTACACGAAGTGAGCCCAACCTGGGGGGGAGCTCAGTACACGGCTTCGCCGGGCCGCTGGTGTTGCCCCCGGTAGGGGGTGGGCGCCCCGACACGCAGTGCGGGGCAACCTGGGGGCGAGCGTCAGTCAGTCCRGTGCCTGGATCACCCGGTCGAACTCCTCGTCGGCCGGCACGTTGTCGGCGTCGAGTTCGCTGGCGTCGGTGAGGTCGATGCCGGTTTCTTCGGAGAGCTCGTCCGTGGCCTCGGCGTCGGACGAACCGAATTCCTCTTCCTCTTCGGGCAAGGCGTCATCGGACTCGTCGATCTCGGGTTCGTCTGCGGCTTCTCCGGAACGCAGAGGGGGGTCGGCGCTGCTCATGATCGGGCTCCTTGGCTGATGCCTGACATGATGCACCCCTGTGGGCGCCCCTGCCGAATCAGCCTCATCGGCGCAGGGACAAATGAGCTTGTCGGAAAGCCCCCCCGGGTGTCCATTCAGTGCCTGTGGTCCGAGGATTCGTGCGCGTGGTCGGGGTCGGACCCGTCGTGCGCATGGTCGTGATCGGCATGCGCGAGCCGGCTCGCCAAGGTGACTAGCAGGATCCCGRCCACCAGCCAGGCGATCTGCAACGCCGTCTGGCGCGCGGGCAGGCGCTTCTGCAGTTGCGGGATCAGGTCGGCCAGCGCGACGTAGACGAAGCTGCTGGACGCCAGCACCAGGAAATACGGCAGCCAGCCGTGGAGCTGGTCGACCAGCCACCAGCCTACCAGCCCGCCGAGCGCGGTCATGGTGCCGGCCAGCGACACCTTGACCAGGGCGGCGCGATGGTTGGGCGAGCTCTGGCGCAGCACCACCAGGTCGCCGATGTGGTGAGGCACCTCGTGCGCCAGCACCGCGATCGCGGCCACCACCCCCAGGCGCAGGTCGGCGGTGAAGGCCGAGGCGATCAGGATGCCGTCGCCGAAGCAATGCACGCTGTCGCCGGTGAGCACCGCCCAGCCGCCCCCCCGCGACGAAGGCCCATGGTCGTGCGAATGGCCGTGCGCATGCGCATGCGCGTGGTCGTGGTCGTGGTCGTGGTCGTGGTCGTGCTCGTGCTCGTGCTCCTGGTGGTGCTCGTGCCCGTGGTGCCACAGCTCCGCCTTGTCGAGCAGGAAGAAGAAAACCAGCCCGAACAGCAGCACCCCGAACAGCACCCCCGGCGCGATGTGGCTCTCGAAGGCTTCCGGCAGCAGGTGCATGAAGGCGGTCGCCAGCAAGGCGCCTGCGGCCAGGCTCAGCAGATGCTGCGGGTTGACGCCGCCGGCGCCGCTGCGCACGCCCACGCGCAGCAGCAGGGCGGCAATCCAGACACTTCCGATGCCCGCGACCAGGGTCGCGGCGATGATGGCTAACAAATTCATGACGGCTTCGCGCTATGGAGGCAAAAACAAAAGCCGCCCATCGGACGGCTTTCGGCGGAACGCGGCTGACGGAGGCGGCTAGGCCACACCGTTGGCTTTGAACCAGGCCAGGGCGCGATTCCATCCGTCCTCGGCGGCTCCCTTGACGTAGCTGGGCCGGTAGTCGGCATGAAAGGCATGGCCCGCTTCGGGGTACACGACGAACTGCGATGCCTTGGCCGCCGGGGTGCCGGTGGCCAGGGCAGCCTTCATCTTATCAACCGTGTCAAGGGGGATGCCCTGGTCCTTGCCGCCATAGAGACCCAGCACCGGCGCCTTCAGGCCGGCGACGACGTCGACCGGATGCTTCGGCGTCCGCTCGCCCGCCTGTCCGACCAGGCGCCCGTACCAGGCCACGCCGGCCTTGACCTTGCCGGTCGCCGCATAGAGCCAGACGATGCGCCCGCCCCAGCAGAAGCCGGTGATGGCGGCATCGCTCACGTCGCCGCCATGGGCGGCCGCGTACTTGAGCGCGCCGTCGAGGTCGGCCATGACCTGGGCGTCGGACACCTTGCTGACGATGTCCGCCTGCAGTTTTGGAATGTCGGAATAGCCCTTGGGGTCGCCCTGCCGCGCATAGAGCTCGGGCGCGATCGCCAGGTAGCCGGCCTGGGCGAAGCGGCGGCAGGTGTCGGCGACGTACTCGGTCACGCCGAAGATTTCCTGCACCACCAGCACCACCGACAGGTCGGTCTTGCCCGCCGGAGCCGCTGCGTAGGCCGGCACCTCGAAGCCGTTGACCGTGTACGTCACGGGTCCGGCGACGAGGCCGTCGGTCGAGGTCTTGACCACGGTCTGCGCCGCGATCGGCAACGTCGTGGCGGCATAGCCGACGCCGATCGCGGCCTTGAGCGCGGTGCGGCGCGTGGCGCCGTGGACGGTGCTGTCGCCGGGGCGCAGCGAATCGAATTCGGCTTGCAGATCGGAACCGGTCTGGTGATGGGGCATGCGGCGGACTCCTGTGGATTCGTCGGAGGGAAAGCGCTGCGCGCGAGGCGCAGGCCGCACTGTATGCGAATCGACCGGGGTGCGCTTGCCGCGCCGCTCAGGTCGCGGGCTTGTCGCTCGGCGACTGGATGTTCTCGCGCAACTGCGGGCTCATCGGCAGATTCAGCGGCACGCCTCTGGGCGGGATCGGCTGCATGAACCACTTGGTGTACATCTTCTCGAACTCGCCGCTCTTCATGAGGCCGATGAAGGTGTCGTCCACCAGCTTCTTGAAGGCCGGGTCGTCCTTGGCCAGCATGCAACCGTAGGGCTCGACCTGCAATGCGTCGCCGACCACCTCGAACTCGGCCGGGTTCTTGGCGTTGGCGATCAGGCCGAACAGCAGGATGTCGTCCATCGCGAAAGCCGCGGCGCGGTCGCCCTCGACCAGCAGGAAGGCATCGGCGTGGTCCTTGCCGAGCACGATGTCGATGTCGAGGTTCTTTTCGGCGTTGTACTTGCGCATGACCAGGGCGTTGGTGGTGCCGGTGGTGCTGGCCACGGTCTTCTTCGCGAGGTCGGCGTAGTTCTTGATCTTCGAGGACTTCTTCACCAGCAGACGGGTGCCGGTGTAGAAATGGTTGATCGCGAAACTGACGTCCTTGGCGCGCGCCGTGTTGTTGGTGGTCGATCCGCACTCGAGGTCGATGGTGCCGTTGGTGATCAGCGGAATGCGGTTCTGCGAGGTCACGGGCATCAGCGCGACCTCCAGGTTGGGCTTGTTGAGCTTCTTCTTGACCGCCTCGACCACCGCGTTGGACAGCTCGACCGAGAAGCCGATCGGCTTGTTCGGGCCGTCGAGGTAGCTGAAGGGCACGGACGATTCGCGGTAGGCCAGCGTGATCTTGCCGGTCTCGGCGATCTTGGCCAGGGTGTCGGCGGCCTGGACGCCCGTGGCGGCAACGGCGAGGAGAACGGCAGCCATCGATGCGGAGAGTTTCATGCGAGCCCTTTCGGCTGGTGGAAGGAGACGAAGTGTAGGAATCATTCAGGCGCCGGTCACAATTCCTTTTGCACCGCCGGCCATGACCAAAAGTTATGGGCTGGCGATGCCATGCGCTTTGGCTATGGGTCGTCTTTCTTTTGGCATTTCCCGGCGCTGCGGCGCGGGCCTAGAGTCGACCGATCCGACAACAGCGAGAGGAAAGCGTCATGCACGTCTGCGTGCTGGGGGCCGGCATCGTGGGCCTGGCCACTGCCTGGCAACTGAACCGCCAGGGTCACCAGGTCAGCGTGGTCGACCGCGCCGCGCCGGGCGCCGGCGCGAGCGGCGGCAATGGCGCGCAGTTGAGCTATTCGTACGTGCAGCCGCTGGCCGACCCGTCGATCTGGAAGCAGTTGCCCAAGCTGCTGCTCTCGCCCTCCTCCCCGCTCAAGCTGCGTCCGCAACTGGACCCGCTGCAATGGCGCTGGGCCCTGGCCTTCCTGGCGGCCTGCAACGCCCGCACCTCGCGCGAGAGCACCGCCCGCCTGCTGGCGCTCGCGGCCCGGAGCCGCGCGGCCTTCGAGGCCATGCGCGCCGACGTCGCGCCCGATTGCGACTTCTCCGCCACCGGCAAGCTGGTGCTCTACGCCGGCGCGGCGTCGCTGGCGGGCGCCCAGCGACAGCTCGATCTGCAGCGCGCGATGGGCAGCGAACAGCGCCTGGTCACGGCCGACGAGTGCGTGGCCATCGAGCCGGCGCTGGCCAGCTACCGCGCACAGATCGCCGGCGCCATCCATACGCCCAGCGAATGCGCGGCCGACTGTCTGAAGGTTTGCACGGAGCTCGTGCGGGCGCTCGATGAACGCGGTGTGCGTTTCATGCTCGACACCGAGATCCACGGATTCGACCCGCGCGGCGGCCGTGTGGCCGCGCTGCAGACCGCCGGCGGCGACATCGAGGCCGATGCCTTCGTGATGGCCCTGGGCACCGCCTCGCACCGGTTCGGGCGCCAGCTGGGCGTCTACCTGCCGGTGTACCCGCTCAAGGGCTACAGCATCACGGTCGACGTCGATCCGGCGCCTGACGCCGCACCTCGAGTGAGCGTGACCGACAGCACCCGCAAGGTGGTGTTCGCGCGCATCGGATCGCGCCTGCGGGTGGCCGGCATGGCCGAACTGGTCGGGCACGACGCGAGCATCCCGGCAGCCCGCATCGAGACCTTGGCCGAGGCCACGCGCGCGGTGTTCCCGCAGGCCGGCAAGCTCGATGCGCTGCACCCCTGGACCGGCATGCGGCCGGCCACGCCGACGGGCGTGCCGATCGTCGGCCGGCTGGAGGGAGCGCCTTCCAACATGGTCTTCAATACCGGGCATGGGGCGCTGGGGTTCACGCTGGCGTTCGGGTCGGCGCAGCGGGTGGCGGAGGCGCTGGAACGATAGGATCTCTTAGTGCGCACGTGCGGCGGCGGCGGGCGGTATGCCCCGGGCCGGCCGACGTCACCGGCCGCTTCGCGGCTGCCCTGCGCTGCTCGCGGTACGCGGGGTCTCGCTCAAACTCGCTCCGCTGCGCTCCTCAGCGGCGCAGAGGGGATCGCCCGTCCCGCACCGCATGCCGGGCTTCGGGGTGTTCAACGGCCAGCTGCGCCTCCAGCGTCGCAATGCAACCCCAGCGTGTCCACGGCGGTGGGCGG
>NZ_JBFUCI010000422.1:0-5388 GCF_056405335.1 Variovorax sp. P1_H12_2 | reverse complement strand
GAGTGCCCATTGTGCGCGATCCGGATGCGAGCAAAATATTACTCACCCACCGCAGAAATTTGGATTGGAATACTTCGATGGACAAGATCGACAAGGCCATCCTGGAAGTGCTGCAAGACGACGCGAGCGCCTCGCTGCAGGGCATCAGCGAACAGGTGGGCCTGTCGGCGACGCCCTGCTGGCGGCGCATCCAGCGGCTCGAGCGCGAGGGCTATATCCGTCAGCGCGTGGCGCTGCTCGATCCCGGCAAGCTCAACGTGGGCGTGACGGTGTTCGTCGCCATTCGCACCAGCCAGCACAACGACAAGTGGTTCAAGCGCTTCAGCAGCGTGGTGGCGGCCATCCCGCAGATCGTCGAGTTCTACCGGATGAGCGGCGACACCGACTACCTGCTGCGGGTGGTGGTGCCGGACATCGCGGCCTACGACGCGGTCTACAAGCGGTTGATCCGCGAGATCGAGTTGTCCGACGTGAGTTCGAGCTTTGCCATGGAGCAGATCAAGTACACGACGGCCTTGCCGCTCGACTACGCCTGAGCTCGCCGCAGTCGCCGTGGCGCGCCGCCTGCGCCATGGAGGCAGCCGCTACTCGCCCGGCAACTCCAGCACGCTCTCCAGGAAGCGCTGCGCCGCGGAGGTCTGGCCGCCCGGCGGCAGCGCCAGGGCGATCCCGATCGCCGTCTGCGCGCCCGGCCCCGTGAGCGGCTTGAAGACGATCCTGCGCGTCGCGTGCCGCGCTGCGACCGAGGGCACCAGCGCCACGCCCAGGCCGCTTTCCACCAGGCTGATCAGCGTCTGCACCTGAACCGCCTCCTGCTGCACGTTCGGCATGAAGCCGGCCTGCTGGCAGGCCAGCAGCGCCGCGGCATGCAGGCCGGGCACTTCCATCGCGCCGTACATCACGAAGGTCTCCGGCGCGAGGTCCGCCAGCGTGAGCCGACGCCGCCGCGCCAGCGGATGATCGACCGACAGCGCCGCCATGAACACATCGCGCTCGGCCGGAAAGATGCGCGCCTTGCAGGCGCGGCCGATGGGGAAGCGCACCAGCCCCACATCGACATCGCCGCTCTCCACCATCCCGACGATGCGCGCCGTGGTCGACTCGGCCAGTTGCAGCTGCACGCCCRGATAGCGCTGCCTGAAGCGCGGCAGCAGGCGCGGCATCAGTGCATAAGTGGCCGAGCCCACGAAGCCCACGCGCAGGATGCCCGCCTCGCCGCGTGAGGCGGCCTGCGCCGCGAGCGCGAACTGCTCGGTGTGGAACACCGCGCGGCGCGCATTCTCCAGCGCGGCCGCGCCGGCCGGTGTCAACTCGGTGCCGCGCCGGTTGCGCACGAACAGCGGCACGCCCACCTGCTCCTCCAGCCGCCGTATCGACGCCGACAGCGGCGGCTGAGCCATGTGCAGCCGCTCGGCCGCGCGGTGGAAGTTGAGCGTCTCGGCCAGGGCGATGAAGTGACGAAGCTGGCGTGCATCCATGATCTCTGAAAGGTATCACAGAGCAGTAATTTGATATTGGACGGCAACGAATCCGCTTCGCAGAATGCGCCCAGGAGACAAACAGACGATGCTGCCCCTGCAAGGCGTGAAGGTGCTCGACCTCTCGAGCGTGGTGTTCGGTCCGCTGGCGAGCCAGGCGTTGGCCGACTACGGTGCCGAGGTGATCAAGATCGAGCCGCCCGAGGGCGATTCGACCCGCCACACCGGTCCGGCCACCGAGGCCGGCATGTCGGCGATGTTCCTCGGCAGCAACCGCAGCAAGAAGAGCGTGGTGCTCGACCTCAAGCGCCCGGCGGCCCGCGAGGCGCTGATGGCGCTGCTCGCCGACGCCGACGTGTTCATGCACAGCATGCGGCCGCAGAAGCTGGCCCCGCTGGGCATCGATCCCGAGGCGCTCATGGCCCGCTTTCCGCGCCTGGTCTATGCCGGCCTGCACGGCTTCGCGCAGGGCGGCCCTTATGCGGGGCGGCCGGCCTACGACGACGTGATCCAGGGCATGTCGGGCCTGGCGGCCTTGATGGCGCAGCAGGGCGGCGAGGCGCGCTACCTGCCCACCATCGCCGCCGACAAGACCTGCGCACTGGTCGGCGCGCAAGCCATCCTGGCGGCGCTGTTCCGGCGCGAGCGCACGGGGCGCGGCGCGTTCGTGGAGATTCCGATGTTCGAGACCRTGGTGGCCTTCAACCTCGTCGAGCACATGTATGGCCGGCACTTCGAGCCGCCGCTCGGCCCCGCCGGCTATCCGCGCGTGCTCACGCCGTGGCGGCGCCCGTGGCGCACGGCCGACGGGCACATCTGCATGATGCCGTACACCAGCCAGCACTGGCAGCGCTTCTTCGCCGAAGTCGGCGAGCCCGGCCTGGCTGCGGACCCGCGCTTCGCCGACATGGCGGCGCGCACGCGCCACATCGGCGAACTGCTGGCACTGGCGGGTGGATTCGTCGCCCGCGGCACCACCGCGCACTGGCTCGCCACCTGCGAGCGGCTGGAGATCCCGGCCGCACCGATCCGCCATCTCGACGAGTTGCCCGACGACCCGCATCTGACGGCGACCGGCTTCTTCACCGAACTGGAAGACACGCACATGGGATCGATGCGCTTTCCCGGCGTGCCCGTGAAGTTCGACGGCCAGCGCCCCGCGGTCGGCATGCCGCCGCGTCTTGGCGAGCACACGCGCCAGAGCCTCGCAGCCGCGGGCCTGTCGCCTTCCCGGATCGACGCGTTGATTGCCGACGGCGCGGCGGGCGCCACGGCCCCCGTACCCACCACCACGCCCACGGAGAACCAGAGATGAACGCCCCCCCCGACCGCTCGCCCGAGCACGCCGCCCTGCCCCGCCTGGGCCAGGGCTTCGTCTGGCAGGACCTCGCGGTCGGCCAGCGCCTGCGCACCTTCCGCCGCACCGTCACCGAGACCGACCTGGTCAACTTCATCGGCGTGACCGGCATGCTCGAGGCGATCTTCATCGATGCCGACTACGAAGGCAGCGCCATCGCGGGCCGGCCGGTGCCGGCCGCCCTGACCTACACGCTGATCGAAGGCTTCATCCTGCAGACCATGATCCAGGGCACGGGGCTCGCGATGCTCGAGCTGGTGCAGAAGATCCATGCCCCGGTGCTCGTCGGCGACAGCATCGAGGCGGCGATCGAAGTCACCGGCATCCGGCCGACGTCGAAGKGCGGCCGCGCCATCGTCGATTCGCGCATCGAGGTCTTCAACCAGCATGGCCGGTGCGTCATGCACTACGACGCGCGCCGCCTTCTCGCAGGCCGCTGAGATGGAAATCCCCCCGATGCGCCTGGCGGCGCCTCCCCCCAGGGGGCGATACCAGCGGCCTGGCAAAGCCAGATCCGCGGTATCCCTGGGCTTGGCTGCGCCGGTTTCATACGGCGCGGGGCACGCGCAGCGTGGCGGACCCGTGAGCTTCAAGAACATCATCGGAGAMCCAAAGACATGTCAATCCTCTTTCATCGCCTAGCGACGCGGCGCGCAGCCACCCTGGYCGCGAGCGCCGCACTGCTCGCGCTCGCTGGCCCGTGTGCCTTCGCGCAAACCCCGGCGGCCTACCCGACCAAGCCGATCACGATGGTCGTGCCCTTCCCGCCCGGCGGGCCCACCGACCTGGTCGCGCGGGTGCTCGCGCAGAAGCTCGGCGAGCAGCTGGGCCAGAACATCCTGGTCGACAACCGCGGCGGCGCCAACGGGAACATCGGCGCGCAGATGGTCGCCAAGGCACCGGCCGACGGCTACACCCTCCTCTACAACACCTCGTCCATCACGCTGAGCCCCGCGCTCTACAAGAGCGTGTCGTACGACGTGCAGAAGGATTTCGCACCGGTCGCGCTGGTGGCCGTGGTGCCGCTCGCGCTGGTCGCGCACCCGTCGGTCCCGGCCAACAACGTCAAGGAGTTCGTGGCCTACGCCAAGGCGCATCCGGGCAAGCTCTCGTACGGCTCCGCGGGCAACGGCAACGTCACGCACCTGGGCGCGTTCCAGTTCGTGCAGGCCAACGGCATCGATGCCACGCACGTGCCGTACAAGGGCAGCGCGCCGGCCGACGTCGACCTGGTCGGCAACCAGATCCAGTTCATGACCGACACCGTCAATTCGGTGATGGGCTTCGTGCGCGACAAGCGGCTGAAGATGCTGGCGGTGACCACGGCCAGGCGCATGTCGCTGTTTCCCGATGTGCCCACGCTCGCGGAGTCCGGCATGCCGGGCTTCGAAGTGGGCGCCTGGCAGGGCGTGATGGTGCCCGCCGGCACGCCGCCGGCCGTGGTGGAGCGGCTGAACGCAGAGATCGTCAAGGCGCTCAAGTCGCCCGACGTGCGCGAGCGCCTGGCGCTGCAGGGCGCCGAGCCGCTGGGCTCCACGCCCCAGGAATACGGCGCCTATGTGAAGAAGGAACTGGTCCGCTGGGCCGGTGTCGTCAAGGCCACGGGCGTGACGCTCGACTGAAGGTGAAGCACATGACCGCCCGTCCTCTCTTCATGGCGCCGCTGCTGGCGCTGGGCCTGGTGCTCGGCGCGGACCATGCGGCCGCCCAGGACTTCCCGTCGAAGCCCATCAAGTTCGTCGTGCCGTTCCCGCCGGGCAGCGGCACCGACACCTCGGCGCGCTACTTCGGCCGCAAGCTCGGCGAGCTTACCGGCCAGCCGGTGGTGGTCGAGAACAAGCCCGGCGCCAACGGCTTCATCGCGGTGAAGGCCGTGCTCGGTGCTCCGGCCGACGGCTACACCGTCTTCGTCGGCAGCAACTCGACGCTGGCGGTCAACGCGGCGCTGTTCAAGTCGCTGCCTTACGACCCCGTCGCCGACCTCGCGCCGCTCACGATGATGATGCGCGCGCCGGCGCTGATCGTGGTGCCCGGCAACTCGGCATACAAGACGCTGCCCGAACTGATCGCCGGCGCGAAGGCCAAGCCGGGCGCGCTCAACTACGGCGCGGGTTCGGCGGGCTACCAACTGATGTCCGAGCTCTTCAACGACGCCGCCAGGGTGCAGACCAGCCACGTCCCGTTCAAGGGTGCGGGCGAGGCGGTGATCGCGGTCGTGGCGGGCACGGTCGACATGGCCTTCGCCGAGATCACCAGCGTGCAGGAGCTCACCAAGTCGGGCAAGCTGCATGCGCTCGCCGTGGCCGCCGACAAGCGCATACCCGCGCTGCCCTCGGTGCCCACGGCCGGCGAGGCAGGCCTGCCGGGCTTCGCGGCCTACACCTGGGTCGGCGCGATGGTCTCGGCCAGGACGCCGAAGGCCGAAACGGACAGGCTGGCGGCGCTGCTCACGAAGATCGAGACGATGCCCGAGACGCGCGAGTTCTACGAGCGCATCGGCGCCGAGGTCATGCAGGGCGGTCCGGACGAGATGCGCGCCTTCCAGGCGAGCGA
>NZ_JBFUCI010000421.1:0-5394 GCF_056405335.1 Variovorax sp. P1_H12_2 | reverse complement strand
CCACTGCCGATGGCAAGCCGGTCGATCCGGTGGCGCGCTTCCATCTCGGAAACGGTGCCCGGGTGGAGCGGCTCAACTGGGGCGGCGACCCGTCGCCGAAAGGGCAGAAGCAGTCCTACGGCCTGATGGTCAACTACCTCTACGATCTGAAGCGGCTCGACAAGCACCGGGCCCTTCTCGCGCAGGGCAAGGTGGCGGTATCGGGCGGCATTGACGATCAAATCCTCAGGGGCTGATGCAGGGCCTCGTCCGCACGGCACGCCGCCGGCCGCGGCGCACCACCATTTCGAACAACAACAGGAGACTTCCGATGACCCCTGGCTTTCAGCGGCGTGACTTTCTGCGCCTGGCCGCGGCGAGCGCTGCAACCCTTGCCGTCGGCGCGCGCGCCCAGTCGGGCTGGCCGACCCGRCCCGTGACCATGATCGTGCCGTTCCCGGCCGGCGGCGGCACCGACGCCTTCGCGCGGCCGCTCTCGGCGCAGTTCAGCAGGATCACCGGGCAGACGCTGGTGATCGACAACCGGGGCGGCGCGGGCGGTACCTTGGGCGCGAGCATCGCGGCCAAGGCGGCGCCGGACGGCTACACGCTCTTCATGGGCGCGGTGCACCATGCGATCGCGCCCTCGATCTATCCCAAGCTCGACTACGACCTCGAGCGGGATTTCGTGCCGCTGCTGTTGCTGGCCAATGTGCCGCAGGTGGTGGTGGTGAATCCGAAGCGCGTCAGCGCGACCACGCTCCAGGCCTTCGTCGCCAACGCCAAGCAGAACCCGGGCAAGCTCAATTACGCATCGGCCGGCGCAGGCACCTCGCACCACCTGGCCGGCGAGCTGTTCAAGCTGCAGACCGGCACGTACATCACGCACATTCCCTATCGCGGTGCGGGGCCGGCGCTGCAGGACCTGATCGCCGGCAACGTCGACGTGATGTTCGACGGGCTGGGCTCGTCGGCCCAGCACGTCAAGGCCGGGCGGATCAAGGCGCTGATGGTGGCCGGCAGCAAGCGCAATCCCGCCTTCCCGGACGTGCCCTGCGCCACCGAGGTCGGGTTGCCCGACTACACCGTGACCACCTGGTACGGCCTGTGGGCGCCCAAGGGCACGCCCGCGGAGGTGCAGGCGAGGATCGTCGACGACATGAAGAAGGCGCTGGCCACCGAGGAACTGAAGGCGATCTGGGCCAACAACGGCTCGGAGCTTGCGAATGTGTCCGGTCCGGCCTACGGCAGTTTCGTGCATGCGGAGATCAAGCGCTGGGCCACGGTGGTCAAGGAATCGGGGGCCAAGCTCGAATGACGGCTTCGATCGGACTGCGCATCGACGGCCCGCTGGCCTTCGTGACGCTCGTGAACCCGGGCCGGCTCAATGCCATGACGCGCGGCATGTGGCGCGCATTGCGCGACACCTTCGAGCGCCTGGCGCGGGAGCCCGCGCTGCGCTGCGTGGTCGTCGGCGGGGAGGGCGGCGCCTTCTGCGCCGGCGGCGACATCTCGGAGTACCCCTCGTTCCGTTTCGACGCCGCCAGCCTGCGCGAATTCCACGAGAACGAGGTCTGGGCCGCGCTGGCCGCCATGCTGGCTTGYGAGCTGCCGCTGGTGGCCCGGATCGAGGGCGCCTGCATGGGCGCCGGGATCGAGATTGCGAGCTGTTGCGACATCCGCCTGGCCGGTGCGTCTGCCAGGTTCGGCGCGCCGATCGCGAAGCTCGGATTCCCGATGGCGCCGCGCGAGGCGGCACTGGTGCAGCGCGCCGTCGGCGACGTGCTGGCGCGCGACATGCTGCTGGCCGCGAGCGTCCATGATGCGGCCCGGCTGTACGACGCCGGCTTCCTGCTGCGTGTGCTGCCCGACGCCGAACTGGCGGGGGAGGTGCTGGCGCATGCGCAGCGCATCGCGGTGCTGGCGCCCGAGGCCGCGCGCCTCAACAAGACCACCTTCTCCGTCCTGCGGCAAGGTGCTGCGCAGGACGCGGTCGCGCCGCTGCTGCCCACTGCCTACGATTACGCCGACTCCGCCGAGCATCGCGAGGGCATCGCCGCCTTCCTGGCCAAGCGGGCCCCTGTTTTTTGAGATCGACATGACCGATATCCCCAACGCCAATCTCTTCGCCGCCCTGCGCGCGGCCTTCCCCGCCGACCTCGACGCGATCGCGGTCGAGACCGACGACGGCCTCTTCTATTCGTGGCGCGACCTGGACCGCGCGAGCGCGATGATCGCCAACCTGCTGGACGCGCTGGATCTCGAGGAAGGCGCCCGCATCGCGGTGCAGGTCGAGAAGTCGGTCGAGGCCATGATGCTGTACCTCGCCACGCTGCGCGCGGGCTATGTCTTCCTGCCGCTCAACACGGCCTACCGGAATGCCGAGATCGAGTACTTCATCGGCAACGCCGAGCCGGCTGTGGTGGTCTGCAGCAGCGCCAACGCGTCCTGGGTGGCGCCGATCGCGACCGCGGCCGGCACCCGCCATGTCTTCACGCTCGATGACGACCGCACGGGCACGCTGCTCGAAGCGGCCGCGCAGTGCGGCGACCGGCATGCGGTGGCTGCGAAGCAGGAAGACGACCTCGCCGCCATCCTCTACACCAGCGGCACCACCGGCCGCAGCAAGGGCGCGATGCTCACGCACCGCAACCTGTCTTCGAACGCCGAGGTGCTGAAGGACTACTGGGGCTGGCGCAGTGGCGATGTGCTGATCCATGCGCTTCCGATCTTCCATGTGCACGGCCTCTTCGTCGCGATCCACGGCGCGCTGATCAGCGGCAGCAAGATGATCTGGCTCAACCGCTTCGACCCGGMGCGCGTGGTGGCCCGGCTGCCCGAGGCGACCGTCTTCATGGGCGTGCCCACGCTCTACGTGCGCATGCTGGCCGAGCGCGGGCTGACCCGCAAGGCCTGTCGCCACATGCGGGTCTTCATCTCGGGCTCGGCACCGCTCCTGATCGACACCTTCAACGAATGGCGCGAGCGCACGGGTCACACGATTCTCGAGCGTTACGGGATGAGCGAGACCGCGATGCTGACCTCCAACCCCTACAGCCCGGTGCAGGGCGAACGGCGCGGCGGCACGGTGGGTTTCCCGCTGCCGGGCGTTCAGCTGCGGGTGCGCGACGACGCCGGCGAGCCATGCCCGAGCGACGAGATCGGCCACATCGAGGTCGACGGGCCGAACGTGTTCGCCGGCTATTGGCGCATGCCCGAAAAGACGAAGGAAGAGTTCACGGCGGACGGCTATTTCAAGACCGGCGACGTCGGCATGGTGGATGGGCTCGGCTACGTCACGATCGTCGGGCGCAGCAAGGACCTGATCATCAGCGGCGGCTACAACGTCTATCCCGCCGAGATCGAGGGCTACATCAACGAGATGTCCGGCGTGGCCGAGAGCGCCATCGTTGGCGTGCCGCACGCCGACTTCGGCGAGGTCGGGGTGGCCATCGTGACGGCCAGGGCCGGCGCGGCGCTCGACGGCGAGGCGATCATCGCCGAGCTCAAGGCGAAGCTCGCCAACTTCAAGATCCCGAAGCGCTGCTTCGTGGTGCCCGAACTGCCGCGCAATGCGATGGGCAAGGTGCAGAAGGCGCTGCTGCGCGAGCAGCACAAGGGGCTCTTCGCCCCAAGGGATTGAGAAGCTGCGCCTACTGCACCAGCAGCACCGAGATGTCGGTCTCGGACACCACCTTGGTCGCGACCGACCCCATCAGCGCGCGGCCGAAGAGGCCGTGGCCGTGCGTGCCCATGACGATCAGTTCGGCGTTGAAGGCGGCAGCCGCCTTGAGGATCTCTTCCGCGGCATGGCCGTGGCGCTGGTCGACCTTGAAATCGGTGATGCCGAGGCCGGCCAGGGCGGCCTTGACCGGCTCGAGAACCTTGGCGGCTTCCTCGGCGTAGTAGTCGCTGACGATTTCCTTGCTCAGATGGCGGGTGACGTGCCCCGGCACGCCGACGCAGACGTGCGCCACGACCAGTTCATTGCCGTCGACAAACATCTTGCGATGCTTCGCCAGGTAGTCGAGCGCCTTCTGCGTGTGGGCGCTGCCATCGACGGCGATCAGAATCTTCATTTGTAGCCTCTCTTTGTTGCGTGGCGCGCGGTGATGGCACCGCGTGCCGTGGTTATAAACCCGATTCAGGCCGGCGCCGGGCCGCCCCAAGGCGGCCTGCGGCCCCCTCGGGGGGCAGCGACCCACACGAAGTGGGGGAGCGTGGGGGTCCTTCAGGCCGGCGCCGGGCCGCCTGCGCGGCGACGTCCGCGCTTCGCACGGAAGGGCGGCCTGGGGACGCCCCCTCGGGGGGCAGCGACCCACACGAAGTGGGGGAGCGTGGGGGTCAGCTCAGCGCAAGACCAAGACGGGCAGGTCGGAATGCGTGAGCACGTGCTGGGTCTCGCTGCCCAGCAGCAGGCGCTTGATGCCCTGGCGGCCGTGCGATGCCATCACGATCATGTCGCACTGGTGCTTCTTTGCGGCGCTGATGATCGATTCGGCCACGAGGTCGGCGCTGACCGTCGCCGTCCGGATCTTGACGCCGCTGGCCTCGGCCTGCTTGGCGATCGTGTCGAGCGTGGTCTGCGCCGCCTCCGTCCACTGTCGCTCGATGCGCCCGATGTCTTCGGGCGTGAAGACCGCGGCGCCATCGAAGTAGTTGGTCGGATAGCGGGGCACCACGGTGAGCGCGACCAGCTCGGCGCCGCTCAGGGCCGCCAGGGCGATGGCGCTCGTCACGGCCTTCTCCGAGAGAGGGGAGCCGTCGGTGGCGACCAGGATGCGCTTGAACATGGGTTCTCCGGTGGTGGGTGGATCACCTGAGCTTAAAGCAGGTTTCGCGCGCCTCGGCTTGATCCATGTCAAGCGGCGGGGTGAATGCGCCCGGTCGCTCAGCCGTGCAGCCCTTTCCAGAGCATGTAGGCCGCCAGCAGATAGAGGATGCTTCCGAATACGCGCTTGAGCTTGCCCACCGGGAGGCTGTGCGCGGCCCGGGCGCCGAGCGGCGCCACGAGGAAGCTGCAGACCGCGATCACCGCCAGCGCCGGCAGCCAGATGTAGCCGAACGAGCCCGCCGGCAGGCCCTGCACCGATTGGCCGCTGGCCACGTAGCCGGCCACGTTGGCGACCGCGATCGGGAAGCCGAGCGCGGCGCTGGTGGCGACCGCGTTGTGGATCGCGACGTTGCACCAGGTCATGAAAGGCACGCTGATGAAGCCGCCGCCGGCGCCGACCAGGCCGGAGATGAAACCGATCGCGCCGCCGGCCCCGAGCTGGCCCGCGGTGCCCGGCATCTGGCGCGTCGGCTTGGGCTTCTTGTCGAGGAACATCTGCGTGGCCGAGAAGCCGACGAAGAGGGCGAAGAAGATCGCCAGCGCGGTGCCCTTGAGCAGGCTGAAGACGCCCAGGCTGCCGG
>NZ_JBFUCI010000420.1:0-5442 GCF_056405335.1 Variovorax sp. P1_H12_2 | reverse complement strand
GTGCCGACGCGCTCGCTCAAGATGCGGCGGCTCTTGGGCTTGACCTGTGCCTCGATGCCCAGGTTCTTCAGCAGCTCGGTCTCGTAGTAGGTGCCGCTGGCGCTCGCCGAKTAGGCAATCGAGGGCGCGGCGATCAAGGTGCGCTTGAGCGCCTCGACCGTGCCGATGTCGGGCTTGGGCGCCCCCTTCTTCACCGCGAAGCCGATGGACGAGCGCACCAGGTCGACCTGGCTGCCGGGCACGACCTTGCCCTGCTCGACCAGCGCATCGAGCGCCGGCCGCGCGAGGATCACGACATCGGCCGGCTCGCCGCGGGCCAGCCGGCTCGGAATCGAGTCACCGGCGTTGCCCATCGAGGCGCCGTAGGCGGTCTTTACCGTGTGGCCGCTGGACTTCTCGAAGCCGGGCCGCAGGTCGTTGTAGGCGGCCGTGAAGCCGCCCGACGTCATGACGTGGATGTCGGTGGCAGCAGGCTTGGGGCCGATGCTGCTGCAGCCTGCGAGCGCCAGCGCGGCAGCGACGAGCACGGCGCGCCGGCCGAGAGAAGGAAGGGATGCGGTCATGGGCCTGGTCTCCGAGTCATGCGGGCGCCGGGTGCGCCGTTGCCCACGCTCAGTTTCCCACAGCGCGATCGCGTAACCGTCGGCTCAGCCCGATGCCAGGGATACCGCGGAACCGGCTTTGCCGGGCCGCTGGTATCGCCCCCTTGAGGGGGAGGCGCCGCAGGCGCTTCGGGGGTGTTTCGTCCTCACTGCATGAACCAGCCGTGGCTCACCACCAGCGACTGGCCGGTCAGCGCATTGGTCGGGAAGGCGGCGAACATCAGCGCCACCCGGGCGACGTCGTCGGTGGTGGTGAATTCGCCGTCGACCGTTTCCTTGAGCATCACGTTCTTGATCACCTGCTCCTCGGTGATGCCGAGTGTCCTGGCCTGCTCGGGGATCTGCTTCTCGACCAGCGGCGTGCGAACGAAGCCCGGGCAGATCACGTTGGCGCGCACGTTGTACTTGGCGCCTTCCTTGGCGACGGTCTTGGCCAGCCCGATCAGGCCGTGCTTGGCCGTGACATAAGGCGCCTTCAGCAGCGAGGCCTCCTTGGAATGCACCGAGCCCATGTAGATCACGCTGCCGCCGCGGCCCTGCGCGTACATGTGCTTCAGGCAGGCCTTGGTGGTCAGGAAGGCGCCGTCGAGGTGGATCGCCAGCATCTTCTTCCAGTCGGCGAAGCTGAATTCCTCGACCGGATGCACGATCTGGATGCCGGCATTGCTGATCAGGATGTCGATGCCGCCGAAGGCTTTGGCAGCCTCCTCGACGGCCGCGTCGACCTGCTCCTCGCTGGTGACGTCGACGCCGACGCCGATGGCCTGCGCGCCGCTCGCCTTGAGTTCGGCGGCGGTGGCATCGGCGGCCTGCTTGTTGAGGTCGGCGATCACGATCTTCGCGCCTTCCTGCGCGAAGACGATGGCGATTTCCTTGCCGATCCCGCTGGCCGAGCCGGTGATGAAGGCGACCTTGTCCTTGAGCTGCATGGGTTTTCCTTGGTGTGGCGGAGTTGGGGGATGCGTGCAATCTGCGTGCCGGGCGCGCTACTGGGCAGCGGGAATCTGCGGCAGGTTCAGCGGATGGCGAATGCGCCGGGCATTCGGCTCGGTCAGGTCGAACGTGGTGACCCCGTTCGCCAAAGAAGCGCTCTGGAGCCACTCGGGATGGTCCAGCGTGTTCCGGATGTCGCGCAGCCCGGCCTCCCAGTGCTCGTCGACCGAGGCGCGCGAGAACTCGTAGTCCTTCGAGTCGAGTTCGTAGGGCTTGTCCCGGTAGATCAGGTGCACGATCTCGATCGGTTCGTGGCTCAACTGGGCGCACACGGCCTGCACGCTGGGGTCCTTTCGCAACGGCTCCGGCAGCTTGCCGATCAGGTCGGCGATCGCCTGCTGCAGGTTCATGTTGGAGGCCAGCGCGTCGGTGTTCATGCGGGTGCGGCTCGAGTAGGTGATGTCCTTCTGCCGCTCCATGGTCTCGGCGAGCGTGCGCGGCATTGCGCCGTGGGCACTGAACAGGTCGACCTGCAGCACCATCAGCGGCTCGCTGCGCGGATGCGTGTCCAGCACGTACTGCAGCGGCGTGTTGGAGACGATGCCGCCGTCCCAGTAGTCCTCGCCGTCGATGTGCACCGGTGCGAAGCCCGGCGGCAGCGCGCCGCTGGCCATGATGTGCTCGGGGCCGATGCGCTGGACCGTGTTGTCGAAATAGACCGAGTTGCCGGTGCGGACGTTGACCGCCCCCACGCTGAAGCGGGTTTCGCAATGGTTGATGCGGTCGAAGTCCACCAGCCGCTCGAGCGTCGCCTTGAGCGGCGCGGTGTCGTAGTAGCTCAAGAGCGGCGCCGCGCCGCCGAGCAGCAGCGTCGGGTTGCGGCGCGGCTCGAAGAAGCCGGGAACCCCGAACATCGCGACCGCCGCGGCGCTCCACTGGTTCCATGCGGCCCGGTCGCCGCCCCACCAGCCCGGCAGGCGCTGGGTGGGGCCCGAGGAGACCAGGTCCCAGAACTCGCGCAGCCGCCGGCCCCGCATCGCGGGCGCGTTGCCCGCGATCAGCGCGGCGTTGACGGCGCCGATCGACACGCCGGCCACCCAGTCGAGCGTCTTGTGCTTCTCGAACACGCCCGCATAGACGCCGGCCTGGTAGGCCCCCAGGGCGCCACCGCCCTGCAGCACCAGCGCCTTCCTGGCGGTCGTGATGTCGACCCGCGCAGTGGCGGGTCGGGCGGCGGGGCGAAGCTTCTTGGTGACGGGCATGGCGTCATTTGACACCATCCGCCGCCAGCGCCGCCGCGCTCCGGCGCCTGGGCGCCAGGCTACATCTTCGGCAGCATCTGGCCGCGGATCTCGCCGGCCGGATTGGCCGCCGTATGGATGTTGGCGTACCACTTGCCCGTCATCAGGTCGGCCGCCTGGGCCGGCGTCAGCGTGGCTTGGCCTTCGATCGGGCTGGTTGGCGACGCGAAGGGCAGCACGACGGCGGCGTTCGCCCCGGCGGCCGCCGGACCGTGGAAGTGCGCGGCGGTCGCCGGCCCGCTCAAGCCCTCGTAGGTGATCTTGTACTTGAGCACGTTGGTGTCCTTGTTCAGCCAGGCCTCGGCCATGCCGCTGCCGCGCGTCATGTTGGGCGGCACCTCGCTGGCCGCATTCATGGCACCGCTGAAGCTCGCGGTATTGGACTTCGACATCATCCCGCAGCCCGCCAGGGCCGCGGTCGCGACGCCCGCGACGAGGGCCAGGCGCAAGAGTTTTCCGTATCGTGTCATGGGGGTCTCCATTGGGTTGCGATGCGCTCAGCTTAGGCATGGGCGAGCTCCCGCGATGTCGGCCGCCGCCCCGACTTTCGGGACCGGTGGCATCATCCGGCGCATGACTGCCCTGCCCTGCGCCGCCGATGTCGCCGCCTTCTGGCGCGATGCCGGCCCCCGCCGCTGGTTCGCCAAGAGCGAGGCCTTCGATGCCGACTTCAAGGCCCGCTTCGAGAACGCGCACCACCTCGCCGCCGCCGGTGCGCTCGATCACTGGGCCGCCGATGCCGAAGGCGCACTGGCGCTGCTGGTGCTGCTGGACCAGTTTCCGCGCAACGCCTGGCGCGGCAGCGGCCACATGTTCGCGACCGACGGCAAGGCCCTCGGCATCGCGCAGGCCGCCATCGACGCCGACCTGGACCGGCAGATCGAGCCGGCGCTGCGCCCCTTCTTCTACATGCCCTTCATGCACTCCGAGTCCCTGGCCGACCAGGAGCGTTCGGTGCTGCTGTGCGGCGAACTCGACCCCAACACCCAGCGCTTCGCGGTGCTGCACCGGGACATCGTGGCGCGCTTCGGGCGCTTCCCGCATCGCAACCAGGTCCTGGGGCGCAGCAACACGCCGCCGGAGCAGCAGTTCCTCGACGACGGGGGCTTCGCCGGCTGAACGGGCAGGACGGCCTTCATTTTTCCGCGCAGTTGCCGATATCCCTCTGACAGTCGGACTGTCCGGCAACGAGGAACGCACGTGAAACACTTGAAGATCGGCACCCGCCTGGGATTGGGTTTTGGCATGGTGCTGGCGCTGATGGCGCTGATGACGGCACTCGGCATCTGGCGCCTGCAGGCGGTGACTGCCTCCGCCGAGGAGATCACCAGCCAGCCGCTGGCCAAGGAACGAATGATCAGCGACTGGTACCGGCTGGTCGCGGTCGGTGTGCGCCGGACCACCGCGATCGCCAAGAGCGCCGACCCGTCGCTCGGCCCCTTCTTCGCCGAGGAGGCCGCGAACTCCACCAAGGAGGCGCAGGCACTGCAGAAGCAACTCGAGCCGCTGCTGGTCAGTGACGAGGAAAAGCTGCTGTGGAAGAATTTCCAGGACGTGCGGACGAAGTACCTCGAGGGGCGCGACGCCGTGGTCAAGGCAAAGGCCGAGGGCACGATGGAGGATGCCACCCGGGCGCTGGAGCGCCAGTTCATGCCCACCGCCAAGGTCTACCTGGACAACGTCCAGCAATTGCTCGAGATGCAGCGGCAAACGATCGACGGCACGGTGATCCAGATCGGCGCCGACTACCGGGCCAGCCGCAACCTGCTGCTGGCGCTCGGAGCCCTGGTGCTGGGCCTGGGCGGGCTCTGCGCCTGGTGGCTGGCGATCGGCATCACACGGCCGCTGGGCCGCGCCGTGCGGGTGGCGCAGACGGTGGCCGGCGGCGACCTGACCGGCCGCATCGAGGCCGGCACGCGCGACGAGACCGGGCAATTGCTGCAAGCGCTCAAGGACATGAACGACAGCCTGGTGAAGATCGTGGGCGAAGTGCACCAGGGCACCGACACCATTGCGACCGCCTCGGGCCAGATCGCCACCGGCAACCAGGACCTGTCGTCACGTACCGAAGAGCAGGCCAGTTCGCTGGAAGAGACGGCGGCCTCGATGGAAGAGCTCACGAGCACGGTGAAGCAGAACGCCGACAACGCGCGGCAGGCCAACCAGCTGGCGGTCTCGGCCTCCGAGGTGGCGGTGCGGGGCGGCAGCGTGGTGGGCCAGGTGGTGGACACCATGGGCTCGATCAACGCCTCCTCGCGCAAGATCGTGGACATCATCGGCGTGATCGACGGCATCGCCTTCCAGACCAACATCCTGGCGCTGAACGCGGCGGTGGAAGCCGCGCGCRCCGGCGAGCAGGGCCGGGGCTTCGCGGTGGTGGCGTCGGAAGTGCGCAGCCTGGCGCAGCGCTCGGCGGCGGCGGCCAAGGAGATCAAGACGTTGATCGGGGACTCGGTGGACAAGGTCGAGGAAGGCAGCAAGCAGGTGGCGGAAGCGGGCCGGACGATGGAAGAGATCGTGGACAGCGTGAAGCGCGTGACGGACATCATGGGCGAGATCACGGCGGCGAGCCAGGAGCAGACCTCGGGGATCGAGCAGATCAACCA
>NZ_JBFUCI010000419.1:0-5445 GCF_056405335.1 Variovorax sp. P1_H12_2 | reverse complement strand
GCGCAGCGCTTCGGCCTTGGCGCGCTGCTCGTCGGTCATGTCCAGGCCGATGACCGTTCCCGTCGGCCCGGTGATGAGGCTCGCGATGAAGGTGTCCATGCCCGAGCCGCTGCCCAGATCCAGCACACGCGCGCCCTCCATGTCGTCGAGGAAGTGGAAGAAGTAGCCGACTCCGGCGAAGGAGTCGATGGCCTCGGCCGGGATGCGGTCCAGGTCGGCCGGCCGGTAGCCGAGGCGCTCGGCCAGCGCGCGTCCCATCTCGAAATGGAACTCACCGTGCGGGTTCTGCGCCACGTCGCGGTACATCGACTGGATCTTGGATTCCAGCTCGTTGCGATTGACTTCAGCAGACATGATGGCCTCCGATCGAAGTGAGGGTCAGAACAACGGCGCCGCCGGCGCCTCCTTAAGCATGCGGATCACAGCCATCTCCTGACCTTGCTGCGATACGCCGTATAGCGATCCCCGAAGATCTCCGCCAGCGCCTGCTCTTCGGGGGGGATCTGAAACCGGGCGATGAACAGGACGAAGGCGGCGAGCGGGGCGAGACCGATGAGGTTTTCGATCCACACCGCGATGCCCGCGAACATCACGGCGTCGCCGACGTACATGGGGTTGCGGGACAGCGAGTACACGCCCGAAGTCACCAGCTCGGTGGCCTTCTGTGGCTGCGTTGGATCGGGCGTCGTGCCCATGACCGCAAACGACCTGAGGCTCACACCAACGATGGCCACGCCGAGCACGACGAGGGCGATACCGATCGCGGTTTGATGGGCAAACGGGTACCTGCCGATCGTGACACTGCGACTGTTCCACCACATGGCGATCACAGCGACTTGCAAACGCGACAGGGGGTGACATCCAGCGGTTCATGATGGTCCGCCCAACTCCTTCGCGGCCCGTTGCCGCGCGATGCGCAAGCCAGAGCGCGGCAGGTCGGTGAGCACGATGTCACAGTCGGACAGAGTCGCCAGGAAGAGCGCGGGCTATCCCACGAGATGCAGTCTGCTCCTGCGGACGTGATACCGCAACCCCCCTAGCTGGAACACACAGACCAGGGCAGCTCTGCGGTGGCACCACATAGTTGACGCTCCTGGAAGTCCGGTCCAGGCCCGAAAAACCTGGCGCCGGAGTTCGTCGTGACCAAAATCTCTTCAGGGTAAGGGCCGAATTCCTTTGATGCCTTCACGTCGGTGCTCGATTGGCTGAGGAGCTAAACCCACCTTTCCCTTGCCCCTTCGCGCCGGCTCTGTCGGCAGCATGTCCGACGCGCATGCCCGGGCACCAAGCAGGATTGGCGGCTGCCCCGGCCAACGGACAGTCCCGAAGGATCGTACGGCGGCGAGCGTGCTGCATGTCGATTCCCCACCTACAATTATTTGTCCGGGGCGGATTCAACGCGAACCTTTGCGCTGCCGCGAGGCGGCCATCGCGGCTGCCCCGGCAACCCGTTCGGCCAGGTTTCAGGCAGATCGGCAGTGCATCGTGGTCCGGCCGAAGCAGGCCGTGGATGACGGTCCAAAGGAGCATGATCGATGCGGTCGCCAGGGAGATTCGGCACGCGCCTGAGAGGAATTTCAGTCGGGGTCGCGGCCGTCATCGTGGCTCTATTCGTCGTCGGCCGCATCACCGGCGTGCTGATTGACTGGCTGTGGTTTTCCTCGGTCGGCTATGTCGGCGTTTTCTGGACGATCTTTGTCACCCGGGTGCTTCTGTTCGTCGCCGTCTTCGCTACTTCGGTGGGCGCGATAGGGGTGTCGGGTTGGCTGGCGCACCGCTATGCGAGCCAGTCCGGCAGCTGGAAGGTGGTGGGGCCGGCATTTCAGCCGGGCGGGCCGGAGGGGTTGAGCGAACTGGTCGGGGAAGTCGCGCCGCATGTTCCCTGGCGCGCAGCCATCGCCGGTGTCGCCGTCCTGCTGGGCTTGTTCATCGCCGTCGGCGAAGCCGCGGGCTGGGACATCGCGCTTCGCTACCTCGAGCAGGTACCCTTCGGCAAGACCGACCCGATTTTTGGCGAGGACATCGGCTTCTACCTCTTCTCGCTGCCGGCCTATCTCGCGCTCCGCAACTGGCTGCTGCTGCTGCTGGTCTGCAGCGCAGCCATCGCCGCAGTGGTGTACGGGATGCGCGGCGACATCACGTTCATCCAGCCGCCGCGCGCGCTTTCGCCAGCGGCCGCCACCCACGGTTTGGCGCTGCTCGGCTTGTTTTTCCTGCTGCAGGCCTGGACTTACTGGCTCGACCGCTTCCTGCTGCTCTACGGTGACAACGGCGTCGTGGTGGGCGCCAGCTATACCGATGTCCACGTCGGGCTGCCGGTCCTGTGGCCGCTGATCGGACTTGCCGCTGCCGCGGCGGTCGCGTCGTGGGCCACTATGCGCTCGCGGGACTTGCGAATTCCGGCGGCCTCGGCGCTGATCGTGTTCGGCAGCGCATTCGTGCTCACCCTGATCTACCCGGCGCTGTTCCTGCGCTTCTATGTCAAACCGAACGAGCTGCAGTTGGAGACGTCCTATATCGCCCACAATATTGCGCTGACGCGGGACGCCTATGGTCTGACGCAGATCGCGGTCAAGCCGTTCCGGGCCGAGCAGAACCTGACTCTCGCCACGCTCCAGGCCAACCGCCCGACCATCGACAACATCCGCCTGTGGGATCTGCAGCCGTTACGGGATACGTATGCGCAGTTGCAGGAGATCAGGACCTATTACAAATTCCTCGCGACGGACATCGACCGCTACCGGCTCGACGCCGGTTATCAGCAGGTGATGCTTTCGGCGCGGGAACTGGAGCCGTCCTTGCTGCCGGCAAATGCCCAGACCTGGGTGAACCTGCATCTCCTGTTCACCCACGGCAATGGCATCGTGATGTCGCCGGTCACGGAAAAATCCGCTGAAGGCTTGCCTACCCTCTACCTGAAGGATATTCCGCCTGTCTCCAACGGTGGCCCGATCGTCCAGGAGCCGCGCCTGTATTTCGGCAAAGGCGGCAAGGGGTACGTGATCGTCAACGGCAGCGTGCCCGAATTCGACTACCCCAAGGGCGACCAGAACGTCTATTCGAGCTACGGCGGACGCGACGGTGTCGCCATCGGCAGCATGGCGCTACGGGCCCTCTTTGCCTGGCAATTCGACGATCCCAACATCCTGCTGACCGGCTACATCACGCCCGCAAGCCGGATCCTGCTCCATCGCAACATCCAGGACCGGGTGCGCACGATCGCCCCGTTCCTCCGTCTGGACCATGACCCCTACATCGTCGCGAGCGGCGGGCGGCTTTACTGGATCCAGGATGCCTACACCACCAGCCGCTGGTACCCCTATTCCCAGCCGGGTACCGAAGAGGGCGACAACTACATCCGCAACGCGGTCAAGGTGGTGATCGATGCGTACAACGGGACTGCCGACTTCTACGTGAGTGATCCTGCCGATCCCATCGTGCGGACGTACCAGCGCATTTTCCCGGGCCTGTTCAAGCCGCTGGGCGCGATGCCGCAGGACCTGCAGCAGCATATCCGCTACCCGGAGGACCTGTTCCTGATCCAGGCGCAGGTCTACCGCGCCTACCACATGGAAGCGCCGGAAGTCTTCTACAACCGCGAGGATCTCTGGCAGTTCCCGCGCAAACAGGCCGACATTGAGGCGGGGAACGCCCCCGGCATGCCGATGACGCCTTACTACATGATCGTACGGCTGCCCTCGGAGCCGCACGCCGAGTTTGTCCTCATGCTGCCGATGGTGCCCAGCCGGCGCGAGAACATGGTCGCGTGGTTGGCGGCACGTTGCGATCCACCGGACTACGGCAAGCTCGTCGTCTACGCGTTCCCGAAGGACAAGCTGGTCTACGGGCCGTTCCAGATCGAGGCGCGCATCCAGCAGAACACCGAGATCTCCCAGCAGATTTCGCTGTGGAACCAGATGGGTTCGCGCGTCATCCGCGGCCACCTCCAGGTCGTGCCCATCGAAAGCTCGGTTCTCTATGTCTCTCCGCTGTACCTGCGCTCGGAGTCCGGCCAATTGCCCGAGTTGAAACGGGTGATCGCGGCCTATGGCGACCACGTGGTGATGGAGGAGACCCTGGGCGCCGCCCTGGGGGCCCTCTTCAAGGAAGCTGCGCCGTCGGCAACGCCGCCGCAGGGCACGGCGGACGCCCGCGCCCGCGAGGCACTGGCCCACTATGACCGCGCCATCGAGCGCCTGAAGGCGGGCGACTGGAACGGCTTCGGCGTCGAACTCGATGCCCTGCGGCCGCTGCTCGAGGCGCTCGGTGCTGGGCGTTCCGAAGAACGGAAATAACGATTGGGGCCCGCTATCATCAGGGCGCTCTTTGGTTGGTCCGACGACGAGCAGGGTTTCGCCCCATCCGGGTCCAGGTACTTGCGACCGAACGCACTGGCGACCGAAGCGCGGTGGGAAGTTTTGGATTCGTGGAGCAATATCACTTCAACAACGAAGCCGCCGGCGTCGAGGGATGGGTCGCCAAGCCCTTCCTTCTACGAGGACCTGGAAATCGCCCAGAAGGAGGCGCTGCTGGGCATCCGATGGGCTGCGAGCGAAGATGGATTTATCGCGGTCGAACCCGCGGTCTAAACGCTGCTTCCGGCGGACATCGTGGCACGGTTCATCAAATAGCGTCGGTTGGCTCTGTTCTGGCGTGCCAATATAGGCCGCAGGCCGCCAAGTTGGACCGCACGGTTGCGCGGTTTACATTACGTTAGGCCGCACATGCTTCACATGACGCGCGTAGCGTCAGTGAGCACTCGATCTACCAACCTCTGAGCCTCATCGGATACAGCCATGAACTACTCCGCAATCGAACTGAACATCGACAACCGAGTCGCCCTTATTCGGCTGAACCGTCCGAGCGATGGCAACGCCGTGACCGTTGAACTGGCAACTGAACTGCTCGATGCCATCACCCGCTGCGACGACGATCCATCGATTCGTGCGGTCGTTCTCACCGGCGCGGGAACAATGTTCTGCGTAGGCGGCGACCTGAAAGAGTTCTCACGTCAAGGTGCGAATGCTGGTCGGTACACGAAAGATGTCACCCACGCTTTTCACGCCGCTATCTCTCGCATGAACAGGATGGATACACCTGTTCTCGCTGCGATCAATGGTACCGCGGCGGGCGCCGGTTTCAGCCTTGCGCTTGCAACCGATCTGGCGGTTGCTGCTGAGTCAGCACGCTTCACTATGGCTTACACGCGCGCGGGTCTTTCACCCGACGGGAGTTCAACCTACTTTCTCGCCCGGCACATAGGATTGCGGCGCGCAAAGGAGATGGCGCTGCTGAATCCAGTGCTGAGCGCTCAGCAGGCCATGGACTGGGGATTGGTCAACCGCATCGCGTCCAATGGAGATGTGCTTGGTACCACGATGGGACTGGCCAAAGAACTGGCACTCGGCGCGCACTCCGCTCAGGGCGAGGCGAAGCGCCTCATAC
>NZ_JBFUCI010000418.1:0-5484 GCF_056405335.1 Variovorax sp. P1_H12_2 | reverse complement strand
CCACTCCTTCCCATCCCGAACAGGACAGTGAAACGACTCAGCGCCGATGATAGTGCGGGTTCCCGTGTGAAAGTAGGTCATCGTCAGGCTCTTACAGCCCCAAATAGCCCAGCCCCTCAAAAGGCTGGGCTTTTTGCGTTTCGCCTTCCGACGATCAATCGGCGATTCAGCGATTCAGAATTCTCGAATCCTCTACCGATGCAGCTCCGACCGCGATGAGCTCATCCACAACGCCTGCCATTAGCGGAATCAGTGTGAGCGCGCCAAAAAAGCGCGCTCGGATCGTCTCGAAATAGGGGGTCTGCGCGAGCCACGCGTTCCATTCGGCCTGGCCGACGGACTGCAGTTCGAGCAGCTTGAACTTCAACAAGACCTTGAGCGCATGCCGCGCATGCTTGACCGGGTCGCGCGCAAAGCCGTCGAGCCTGCTGCGGGCCTTTCGCAGGGCGCCCGGCGCGTCATGAAAGACGCTCCCGTGCCCGGGAATCACGTGCAGCGGCCCGAGCGACTCGATCAGGTCCAGCGTCGCGGCGACCTCTTCGAACGACGCTTCGCCGAGCAGTTCGGGAAACACTACTCCGAAGCCGTTCTCCCAGAGTGCATCGGCGGAGATCAGGGTCTTCGATGCCGGTTCGAAGAGGATGACCGAGTGCGGATCATGGCCTTTGGCGGCATGAATTTCCCAGGCGAGGTCGCCCAGCTGCATCTGCTGCCCGGGCTCGAGCAGGCCGTCGAAGCGGAAGCGGTCGCAGCACTGGCCCGTCGCGCGAAAACTCAAGGCGTCCTCGTCCCAGCGCTGCACCGACGCGGCCTCGCCGGGCGGGATCAGGCAGCGGACCGCCGGATAGCGTCGCTGCAGGGCGGTGTTGCCGCCGCAGTGGTCGCTGTGCAGGTGCGTGTTCAGCAGATGGTCGAGGGGTCGCGCGCCCAGCGCGCTCTCGATCAGCGCCACAGTCTGCGCCGAGTGGGTCACATAGCCGGTGTCGACCAGGGCCGTCTGATCCCGCCCCGTGAAGAGGATGTTGTTGGCCGACAGCCAGCCCCGCTCGAAGACCTGGAGTTGCGTCGGAATGCCTTCGGCGGATGTCAAGATGCTGCGCCCGGCCGCAATTGCCGCCGCAGGATCTTGCCGACGTTCGTCTTCGGCAGCGCATCGCGGAATTCGATCTGCTTGGGCCGCTTGTAGCCAGTGAGCTGGTCGTGGCAGTAGCGCATGACGGACTCCTCGGTCAACGCCGGGTCCTTGCGGACCACGAAGACCTTGATGGCCTCGCCCTGCTTCTCATCGGGAACGCCGATTGCGGCGCACTCGATCACGCCGGGGCACAGCGAGATCACGTTCTCGAGTTCATTCGGGTAGACGTTGAAGCCGCTGACGATGATCATGTCCTTCTTGCGATCCACGATCCGGCTGTAGCCATCCTCCTGCATCACCGCGATATCGCCGGTGCGCATGAAGCCATCGGCAGTGAACGCCGCCGCCGTCTCGGCAGGCTGGTTGTAGTAGCCGACCATCACGTTCGGCCCCTTGATGCAGAGCTCGCCGGCCTCGCCCGCGGGCAGCGACCGGCCTTCGTCGTCCTTGATCGCGATCTCGATGCTCGGCAAGGGCAGGCCGATGTTGCCCGTGTAGGCGGTGTTGGTCACCGGATTGTTGGTGCCGATCGCGCAGGTCTCGCTCATGCCCCAGCCCTCGATCATCGGACAGCCGGTGACTTCGGCCCATTTGCGCGCGGTGCCCTCGGAGGCCGCCATGCCGCCGGCCTGCGAGACGAACAGCTTCGAGAAATCGAGCGTCTTGAACTCGGGGTGGACCAGCAGTGCGTTGAAAAGGGTGTTCACGGCCGGCAGCATGTGGAAGGGCCGCTTCTTCAGCACCGCGATGAACTTGGCTGTGTCGCGCGGGTTCGGGATCAGCGTGAGATGCGAGCCCTGGCGGATCGCGAGCAGGCACAAGGTCAGGGCGAAGATGTGATACAGCGGCAACGCGGCGATGCTGTTGACCTTGGACAGGTCGCCGGCACGCCCGAGCGCCGGCGTGAACCAGGCCTCGGCCTGCAGCGTCGCGGCCACGATGTTGCGATGCGTGAGCACCGCACCCTTCGAGAGCCCGGTGGTGCCTCCTGTGTATTGCAGGAAGGCGATCGAGTCGAGCGTGCTCGGGTCGGCCGCCAGCGCGCGGCCGCGGCCGGCGGCGATCGCCTTGGGGAAGGGCGTGACCGTGCGGCCGTCGGACAGCGCGATCTTGTAGGGCGGCACCATCTTGGCGAGGTGCCGCACCGCCACCGTGATCCAGGCGCCGTAGAGCCCGCCCAGCAGGTCGCCCATCGCGGTCACGACGACGTGCTTGATGGTGGTGCGATCGATCACCTGCTCCAGCGTGGAGGCGAAGTTCTCGAGGATCACGATCGCGGTGGCGCCCGAGTCTGTGAGCTGGTGCTCGAGTTCGCGTGCCGTGTACAGCGGGTTGACGTTGACGCAGGTGTAGCCTGCGCGCAGCACGCCGCAGATCGTGACCGCGAACTGCGGCACGTTGGGAAGCATCACCGCGACGCGCGCACCGGGCTCGAGCCCGAGGGACTGCAGCCAGACGCCCATCGCGCGCGACAGCGTGTCGAGCTCGCCATAGGACATCCATTGCTCCATGCAGACCGAGAACGGCCGCTCGGCATAGCGCTTGAACGATTCGTCGAAGAGCTGGCCCAGCGAGCGGTACTGTTCGGGGTGGACTTCGTGTGGCACGCCGGCCGGGTAGTTCTGAAGCACTGAGGTCTGCATTCGGTTTCCTTTGGCGCGGATTGTCGGAGCGAGCGACGGGCTGCCGCCAGCGGGCTTGTCCTAGGGTCGGCGCAGCGAGGACACGAAGCGACTGGAGCGCGGGGGCGCAAGGTGGCGTTCGGCCCTGTCGCGCGTGCGATAGTCGGTGCATGGTTGCACGTGCTCAGCGGTGGTTGGTATTCGGTTGGCTGGTCCTCGCGCTGGCGTGGACTGGCTTCTGGTGGGACCGGTCGCCCGCGGCCGCGATCGCCGGGCTGCTGGTRCTGAGCTGTTCCCATGCGCTCTTCCTCGCGCTCGAGTTCGCGTTGAGCCATCGGATCGGCGCGCACGACCCCCTGCCCCGCGCGAGCACCTGGCAATTCTTCAGGGCATGGCTGGCGGAATGCGTGGCGGCGCCGCGCGTGTTCGGCTGGTACCAGCCCTTTCGCTGGCGCGCGATTCCCGATCATCTGCCGCACGGGCGCCGCCGAGGGGCGGTGCTGATCCATGGGTTCGTCGGCAATCGCGCGTTCTGGAGTCCGTGGCTGCACGAATTGCGCACGGCCGACCGCGCCTTCGTGGCGGTCGACCTCGAGCCGGTCTTCGGTTCGATCGATCGCTATGTGCAGACCATCGAAGCCGCCATCGTGCGCGTGACCGCGGCGACAGGCCTGCCGCCGGTCCTGATTTGCCACAGCATGGGCGGGCTCGCGGCCCGCGCCTGGCTGCGCGACGCCGATGGCGCGCGCGTGCATCGCATCCTGACCATCGGCACCCCGCACCGAGGCACCTGGCTGGCGCGCTTCGGTCGCACCGTCAACGGTCGGCAGATGCGCATGGGGGGCGAGTGGCTGCAACGGATCGACTGCGAGCGGGCGAGCCCCCGGCAAGTACCTTTCACCTGCTGGCATTCGAACTGCGACAACATCGTCTTTCCTGCCTCGGTGGCCACGCTGCCGGGCGCGGACAACCGGCTCGCCGCAGGGCGGGGGCATGTGGAGATGGCCTTCGACGACCGGATCAGACGGGAGTCCCTCGCACTGCTCGACGGCTGAGGCCATCGCCTCCGATCGAAGGCGGGCCGGGCAACCTACTGCGCGGCGGCGAGCACGCCGCGGCGGATCTGGTCGAGCTCGATGCTCTCGAACAACGCCTTGAAATTGCCTTCGCCGAACCCGTCGTCGCCCTTGCGCTGGATGAACTCGAAGAAGATCGGACCGAGCTGGTTCTCGCTGAAGATCTGCAGCAGCAGCGCGCCCTTCTTGCCGTCCACCAGGATCTTGCGCTTCTTGAGCTCGGCCACGTTCTCGCCGTGGCCCGGGATGCGCTTGTCGATCAGCTCGTAGTAGGTGTCGACGGTGTCGAGCAGCTTCACGCCCGAGGCGCGCAGCGCGTCGACCGAGTGCGCGAGGTCACGCGATCCCATGGCGATGTGCTGGATCCCTTCGCCGTGGTAGCTGTCCAGGTACTCCTGGATCTGCCCGGCCTTTTCGTTGCCTTCCTCGTTGATCGGGATGCGGATCTTGCCGCAGGGGCTGGTCATGGCCTTGCTCTTGACGCCCGTGACCTGGCCTTCGATGTCGAAGTAGCGGATCTCGCGGAAGTTGAAAAGGCGTTCGTAGAAGTCGGCCCATTCCTTCAGGCGGCCGCGGTGCACGTTGTGCGTCAGGTGGTCGATATAGGTGAGGCCGTGGCCTTCGGGCGCCAGCGCCTCGACCGCCGAGAGGCCGGGCAGCGCCTCGAAATCGACGTCATAGAAGCCGATGTTGCCGATGTCGCCGGGCGCTGCGCCGTTCTTGCCGCGCCAGCGGTCGACGAAGTAGATCAGGCTGTCGCCGATGCCCTTGATGGCCGGGATGTTGAGCTCGCCCGGGCCGGCGCCCGGGGCGAAACCCCAGGCGCCGAGGCCGATCGCGCGCTCGTAGGCCGCCTTGGCGTCCTGCACGCGAAAGGCGATCGCGCAGATGCTCGGGCCATGCTGGCGCGCGAAGCGCTGGGCGAAGGAGTCGGGCTCGGAGTTGATGATGAAGTTGATCGTGCCCTGGCGGTAGAGCAGCACGTTCTTGTGGCGGTGCTTGGCGATCGGCTTGAAGCCCATCTGCTCGAAGACGCGGCCCATGGCGGCCGGATCGGGCGCGGCRTATTCGATGAACTCGAAGCCGTCGGTGCCCATGGGGTTCTCCCAGGGTGTGAAGGCGGGGGTGTCGGTGGTGCTCATTCTTGCTCTCCGTGGGGGCGAGGTGGATTCAGTGTGCCGCCGCGGGGTGGCTGGCGTCCATGGGGGAACTGTAAAAGCGCAAGCCCTCATGATTTCGGCGTTGTTGGGCCTCGATTCGCCATTTCACGCAGGAAACATGCAAAATTCAATGCATGGATGCACTTGACAAGATCGATCGCCACATTCTGCGCACGCTGCAGTCCGATGGCCGCGCCACCTACGACCAATTGGCCGAACAGGTCAGCCTGTCGCCCAGCGCGGTGCTGCGACGGGTCAAGCGGCTGGAGGAGAACCGGGTGATCGACCGCTACGTCGCGCTGGTCAAGCCCGAGGCGGTGGGTTTGGGGCTCACGGCCTACCTCAACGTGCGGCTCGAGAAGCTCACCGAGAGCCATAAGCGAAATCCAATGGACTTGTTTCGCGCCAGCGTGCAGACTTGGCCCGAGGTCGTCGAATGCGCGGCATTGACCGGGGAGATGGACTATCTGCTGCGCGTCGTGGTGGCCGAC
>NZ_JBFUCI010000417.1:0-5489 GCF_056405335.1 Variovorax sp. P1_H12_2 | reverse complement strand
CGATCATCCGCTCGCCCGACATCCGCTCGCGCCTGGCCGGCCAGGGGGCCGAGGTCGTGACCATGACCCCGCCCGAGCAGGACCAGTTCTTCGAGAAGGAACGCGCCCGCTGGGCCAAGGTCGTGATCGCCGGCCAGATCAGGCTGGACTAGTCCGGGCGCGTTGCGACCCCTCCAACCCTTACTTCCACCCACCCCGTTCTTCACATGAATCCCCAAGAACTCAAATCCATCATGGGCTCCGGCCTGCTGTCGTTTCCGCTGACCGACTTCGACCGCAACGGCGACTTCGACCGGAAAAGCTACGAGAAGCGCCTCGAATGGCTGGCGCCCTATGGCGCGAGCGCGCTGTTCGCGGCCGGCGGCACCGGCGAATTCTTCTCGCTGACCGGCGACGAGTACCCCGGGATCATCCAGACCGCGGTCGACACCTGCCGTGGGAAAGTGCCGATCGTCGCGGGCGCCGGGGGCCCCACGCGCTTCGCGATCCAGTGCGCCCAGGCGGCCGAGAAGGCCGGCGCGCACGGCGTGCTGCTGCTGCCGCACTACCTCACCGAGGCCGGCCAGGAAGGCCTGGCGGCGCATGTCGAGGCGATCTGCAAGAGTGTCAGCTTCGGCGTCATCGTCTACAACCGCGGCCAGAGCAAGCTCTATCCCGCGACGCTCGAAAAGCTGGCCGAGCGCTGCCCGAACCTGGTGGGCTTCAAGGACGGCATCGGCGACATCGAGCTCATGAGCGCGATCCACCTGCGCCTGGGCGAGCGCTTCGCCTACCTCGGCGGTTTGCCGACGGCGGAGGTCTATGCCGCGGCCTACAAGGCGCTCGGCACGCCGGTGTACTCGTCGGCGGTGTTCAACTTCATCCCCAGGACGGCGATGGATTTCTACGCTGCGGTGGCCAAGGACGACACTGCGACCCAGCACCGGCTGCTGAAGGACTTCTTCATGCCCTACCTGGAGATCCGCAACAAGGGCCAGGGCTACGCGGTGAGCATCGTGAAGGCCGGCGCGAAGATCGTCGGCCACGACGCCGGCCCGGTGCGCACGCCGCTGACCGAACTCAAGCCCGACGAGTACCAGGCGCTGGAAGCGCTGATCGCGAAGCTCGGGCCGCAGTAAGCTGCTGCTTTCCCACTCTCGATTCCCAAGGATCCCGGCCATGCAGAATTTCGACAACCTCATCAACGGCGAATGGCGCGCGGGTGCCAGCTACAGCGCCAACGTCAACCCGAGCAACCTCGGCGACGTGCTGGGCCAGTATGCGCAGGGCGACGGCGCCCAGGTGGAGGCGGCGGTCGCGGCCGCCACCGCCGCCTTCCCGGCCTGGGCCACCGGCGGCATCCAGGCGCGCTCCGAGGCGCTGGAGAAGATCGGCAACGAGATCCTGGCGCGCAAGGAAGAGCTCGGCACGCTGCTGTCGCGCGAAGAGGGAAAAACCAAGGCCGAAGGCATCGGCGAGGCCACCCGCGCCGGCCAGATCTTCAAGTTCTTCGCCGGCGAGTGCCTGCGCCTCTCGGGTGAACTGCTCCCCTCGGTGCGCCCGGGCATCGGCGTSGAGATCACGCGCGAGCCGGTGGGCGTGGTCGGCCTGATCACGCCGTGGAACTTYCCCATCGCGATWCCGGCCTGGAAGATCGCGCCGGCGCTGGCCTTCGGCAATTGCGTCGTCCTGAAGCCCGCCGACCTGGTGCCGGGCTGCGCCTGGGCGCTGGCCGAGATCATCAGCCGCTCGGGCATTCCGGCCGGGGTGTTCAACCTCGTGATGGGCCGCGGCAGCGTGATCGGCGATGCGCTGGTGAACCATCCGGGCATCCATGCGATCAGCTTCACCGGCTCGGTCGGCGTCGGCCGCAACATCGCGGTGCAGTGCGCCACGAACCACAAGAAGGTGCAGCTCGAGATGGGCGGCAAGAACCCGCAGGTGGTGCTGGACGATGCCGACCTGAACCAGGCGGTCGAGCTCAGCGTGCAGAGCGCCTTCTATTCCACCGGCCAGCGCTGCACCGCGTCGAGCCGGCTGATCGTGACCGAGGGCATCTATCCGAAGTTCATCGAGGCCATGACAGCCCGGATGGCCAGGATCAAGGTCGGCGATGCGCTGGCGCAGGGCACCGACATCGGCCCGGTGTCGAGCGAGAGCCAGCTSCGGCAGGACCTGAACTACGTCGAGATCGGCCGGGCCGAGGGCGCCACGCTGGCRGCCGGCGGCGAGCGCCTCAAGCTCGATACCGACGGCTTCTACATGTCGCCCGCACTGTTCAGCGAATCCGTCGCCTCGATGCGCATCAACAAGGAAGAGATCTTCGGGCCGGTGGCGAGCGTGATCCGGGTGAAGAACTACGAGGAAGCGCTGGCCACCGCCAACGACACCGAGTTCGGCCTGTCGGCCGGCATCGCCACGACCTCGCTGAAGTACGCGACCCACTTCAAGCGCCACAGCCAGGCCGGGATGGTGATGGTGAACCTGCCGACCGCGGGCGTGGACTACCACGTGCCCTTCGGCGGCCGCAAGGGATCGAGCTACGGCCCGCGCGAGCAGGGCAAGTACGCGCAGGAGTTCTTCACCGTCGTGAAGACGGCCTATACGCTCTCCTGAGACCTTGCGGGACAGACCAAGAAACTGCAAAGCAGTTTTTGCTCTGTCCTCAACTGACTAAGCTTGCGGGACAGACCAAGAACTGCGCAGCAGTTTTGCTCTGTCCTCAACGGACTAGGTCGGACGGAGCGCCGACTTGGGCCGGAAGGCCTTGCAGACCGCGTCGTCGGTTTCCAGGTAGGGTCCGCCGATCAGGTCGATGCAGTAGGGCACGGCGGCGAAGATGCCCGCCACCGCCTGCGATCCGTCGGCATTGCGCAGGCCTTCGAGCGTCTCGGCGATCGCCTTGGGCTGACCCGGCAGGTTGATGATCAGGCTGCGGTCGCGGATCACCGCGACCTGCCGCGACAGGATCGCGGTCGGCACGAAGCGCAGGCTGACCTGCCGCATCTGCTCGCCGAAGCCCGGCATTTCCTTGTGGGCCACGGCCAGCGTGGCTTCGGGCGTGACGTCGCGCGGGGCCGGGCCGGTGCCGCCGGTGGTCAGCACCAGCGAGCAGCCGGCGTCCACCAGGTCGATCAGCGCGGCGCTGATGCCGGCCTGCTCGTCGGGGATCAGGCGCGACTCGAAGGTGACCGGATTGCGCAACGCGCGCTGCAGCCATTCCTGCAGGGCGGGCAGGCCCTTGTCCTCGTAGACGCCGCTGGACGCGCGGTCGCTGATCGAGACGATGCCGATGCGCACCGGATCCAGCGCCGGCGCACTCATGCGTCCTCCTCGCGCGACTGGGCCGCGGCCTCGTCCGCGTAGTCCGCGCTGCCATGCACGCGCAGCTGGGCGCGCACGATCTGGAACACCTCGCGATAGGCCTTGCCCTGGCGCGGCGCTTCGCCCGGCGGGCCGGCCTTGATGTCCTTGCGGGCCTGGCGCACGAGCGCGCGCAACTGCTGGGAATCGGTCGCGGGGTGGGTCTCGATCCAGCCTCCGAGCGCGTCGTCGTCGGCGATCAGCCGGTCGCGCCAGCGTTCGGCCTCGTGCAGCGCCGCGGTTTCCTCGGCCGGCAGGCGATCCTGTTCGGCCAGGGCGGAACGGATCGTGTCCAGGGTCGGGGCGTCGAGGCCGCGCATCAGCTTGCCGATGAACTGCATCTGGCGCCGCTTGCCCTCGAAGTTGGTGATGCGCTTGGCATCCTCGATCGCGTCCCTGAGCTTGTCGCCCAGGTCGAGCTTTTCGAAGAGGCCGGCGCGCAGGCCGAGCAGGGCTTCGCCCAGCGCCTGCAGTTCGGCGCTTTCGCGTTTGAGGTCGGTCTTGCTGGCTGCGTCGGTGCCCTTGAGCTCGCGTTTGAGCTCCAGATCGAGTTCGCTGCCTTCGGCGACGAACTCGCCACGGACGAAGTAGCCTTTTTTGGGTTTGCGGGACATAGAGGCAATCGTTGGCCGCACCATCGGGAACAGGGGGCGCAAGTATCATAGCCAACACATGACCACATCTTCCTCGCGCGCCGATTCCGGCTTCGCCTACAGCCGTCCCTTTTTCGAAAACCTGGTCGACTCGGCCCTGGCGCACGCCAAGAAGCTCGGGGCCACCGATGCCGGCGCGGAAGCGTCCGAGGGTTGCGGCCTGAGCGTCTCGGTGCGCAAGGGCGAGCTCGAGAACGTCGAGCGCAACCGCGACAAGTCGCTCGGCGTCACGGTCTACGTCGGCCATCGCCGCGGCAACGCCAGCACCTCCGACTTCTCCGAAGCCGCGATCGCCCAGACCGTGCAGGCGGCCTACGACATCGCGCGCTTCACGGCCGAGGATCCGGTCAGCGGCCTGCCCGACGAGGCCGACATCGCCAAGGAGCAGCCCGACCTCGACCTGTTCCACCCCTGGGCTGTCACCAGCGAACAGGCGGCCCGGCTGGCGCTCGAATGCGAGGCGGCGGCGCTTTCCACGGACAAGCGCATCACCAACAGCGAAGGCGCGGGCGTCTCGGCCCAGCAGAGCCATTTCTTCAGCGCCCACACGCACGGCTTCCGCGGCGGCTACGCGAGCTCGCGCCATTCGATCTCGGTGGCGCCGATCGCCGGCCGCGGCGACGACATGCAGCGCGACGCCTGGTACAGCTCGATGCGCTCGGCCGACGAGCTCGCGAGCCCCGCGGCGGTCGGGCGCTATGCGGCCGAACGCGCGCTGAGCCGTCTCCAGTCGCGCAAGATCAAGACCACCGAATGCCCGGTGCTGTTCGAGTCGCCGCTGGCGGCCGGGCTGCTGGGTGGCCTGGTGCAGGCCACCAGCGGCGGCGCGCTCTACCGCAAGAGCAGCTTCCTGCTCGATTCCCTGGGCAAGAAGGTGCTGCCCAAGCACATCGACGTGGTCGAGGACCCGCATGTGCTGCGCGGCAAGGGCAGCTCGCCGTTCGACGACGAAGGCGTCGTGACCCGCAAGCGCAAGGTGGTCGATGGCGGCCGGCTCGAGGGCTATTTCCTCAGCACCTATTCGGCGCGCAAGCTGGGCATGAAGACCACCGGCAACGCCGGCGGCTCGCACAACCTCACGTTGACCTCGCGCCTGACGAAGAAGGGCGACGACCTCGACGCCATGCTCGCCAAGCTCGGCACCGGCCTGCTGGTGATCGAGCTGATGGGGCAGGGCGTCAACTACGTSACSGGCGACTATTCGCGCGGCGCCAGCGGCTTCTGGGTCGAGAAGGGGCGGATCGCGTTCCCGGTGCAGGAGATCACGATCGCCGGCAACCTCAAGGACATGCTGCTGGGCATCGAGGCGGTGGGGGCGGATGCCTACAACTACGGCGCAAAGACCACCGGCTCCGTGCTGGTCAATCGCATGAAGGTGGCTGGAGCATAGCTCGCCCCCAGGTCGGGCTCACTGCGTGTAGCCCTCCCACCCCCTACCGGGGGCGCAGTCAGCGGCCCGGCAAAGCCGGTTCCGCGACTGCCCACGAACGGGCG
>NZ_JBFUCI010000416.1:0-5497 GCF_056405335.1 Variovorax sp. P1_H12_2 | reverse complement strand
TCCTTGTCGAGCCGGGCCGGCGTCTCGTCGTCGGCGGCGAGAAAGACGTCGAAGGGCGCGCCGCCCTGGATCTGGGCGTAGAACTTGCCGGTGGCGCCGGAGGACAGCACCGCCTTGTGGCCGGTCGCCTTCTCGAAATCGGCGGCCAGCACCTTCATCGGTCCGAAGAAGTTGGCCGCAACGGCCACCTGCACTTCGCCCGCGTGGCTGCAGAGCGACAAGCAGAAGGCGAGGAGGCCGGCGGCGATCAGGCGGGGGGAGCGGCTGGTTTTCATGGCGGTCGAGGTCTGGCGTGGTTCGCTATTCATGAATGGAATAGCGCGAGTGTAGGCCAGCCGGCACAATCCGCGCATGGCATCACCCCGCTTCGGCGACGCGCTCGGCCACGGCCTGAGCGACAAGCGCATCGACATCCTTCGCGGCATCGGCCGCACCGGCAGCATCTCGCAAGCGGCGCGCGAGGCCGGCGTGAGCTACAAGGCCGCCTGGCAGGCGGTCGCCACCCTGACCAACCTGGCGGGCGTTGCGCTGGTGGAGCGCGCGGTCGGCGGGGCCGGCGGCGGTGGCGCGTCGCTGACCTCGCATGGCGCGAAATTGCTCGAACTCGCCGACGCGCTGGCGGCGGCACGGCGCACGGTGCAGGCGGGCGCCGGAGCGCTGGCGGGCGCCGGCAGCGCGGTGGCGCGGCTGGCGATCCGCACCAGCATGCGCAACCAGTTGCCTGCCATCGTGACCGCGATCGAGTCCACGGGCCGAATCGTGCGGGTCGGCCTGCGGCTGGGACATGCCCAGACCATCGCCGCCCGCATCACGCAGGAGAGCGCCGAGTTGCTCGGGCTCGCCGAGGGGATGGCGGCGATCGCGCTGTGCAAGGCGACCGCCGTGCGCATCGAGCGCGCCGGCACTGCGAGCCGGAGCAAGGGCAACCAGCTCGGCGGCGTGGTGGCCGGCGTCGCGCGCGGCGAGGACGGCGACGAGATCTCGGTGGCGCTCGAAGGAGAACTGCAACTGGTCGGATTCGCGCCCAGCGGCAGCGCGTTGCGCACCCGCCAGCGCGTCACCGCGATCGTCGACGAGGCGGCCGTCGTGGTTGCGCTGCCAGGCTAGGAGGCAGCGACCTTCAGCCGGGCCAGTTCCTGCCGGATCAGCTCGGCGCTGCCGGGCCGCACCAGCCGTCCGAGCTCCTGCCCGTCGCGCATGAAGACGAATGTGGGCCACAGCTTGACCTTGAACGAGCGGCCCAGTGCCCGCCCGCTTCCATCTTCGATCTTCAAGTGGCGCAGCGCCGGCGCGTCGGCCAGTGCTTCGGCGAGCAGCGGCTGCGCCGCCTTGCAGAAGCCGCACCACGCGGTGCCGAACTCGACCAACGTAGGGCCGGAGAGAGCGTCGACCTCCGCACGCGAAGGCTCGCCCGTTGCATAGCTTGAATTCATAGCTGGATTCTGCAGTAGCCGCGCCGCTGCCGCTCCGCTGGCCGGCGAAGCCCGGCCCGTTGGTGAAACACCGCGGAACCGGCTCCGCCGGGCCGCTGGTGTTGCCCCCCGAAGAGGGGGTGGGCGGGCTACACGAAGTGAGCCCAACCTGGGGGTTAGCTGATTAGCCTTCCATTGGCACTGATGACCGCCACGTCCACGAACTGGCTGCCTTCACGGTTGCCGCGGCCGTAGTTGATCTTGATGCCGCCGAGGTCATAAGCCTCGATGTGCTCGAGCGCGGCGATCACGCTCGCGCGCGTCGGCGACGGGCCGGCGCGGCGCAGGCCTTCGGCCAGCACGCAGGCGTCCATGTAGCCCTCCAGGCTCGGCAGCGAGAACTCCTTGTTGCCGCTGGCCAGCATGTCGGCCTGGTAGCGCCGCACGATCTCGTACTTGGTGGCGAACGGCGAGGGCACGACGATCGCGAAGCCCAGCCCGTGCGCCAGGTCGCCCATGGCGCCGAGCGAGCTGGCCGTGATCGACAGGCCATAGGCGCTGCTCTTGCCGCCTGCCTTGCGCAGTGCGCGGACGAAGGCCGGCGCGGTGCCGGCCAGGCCGATGATGACGATCTGCGGCGCGGCCGCGGCGATCTTCGCGGCAGCCGGATCGACCTCCATGCTGGTGGTGCCCGGCGTGCTGGCGATCACCGCCGGCTCGAGCTTGACCTTGGCCAGCGCGGCCTTGAAGCCCGCCAGCAGCGACTGCCCGAGCGGGTCTTCCGAATAGACGATGCCGATGCGCGACTGGCCGAGCACGGCCGCGGTGGCGATCAGCCGGTCGAGTTCCTGGTCGTAGTTGGCACGCACCCAGAAGGTGTTCGGCGCCGCCTTCTTGCGCAGCGACACGGTGCCGGTGTTCGGGCCGACCACCGCCATGCCGGGAACCGCGTCAATGACCGCGGCGGCCTGGCGTGTCCCCAGCGGATGCACCATCGCCAGCACCGAGCTGTCGGCGGCGAAGGCGAGCGCGTTGGCCTTGGCGATCTCGGGCTTGAACTGGTCGTCGGCCATGATCAGCTCGACCTTCGTGCCATTGATGCCGCCGGTGCGGTTGAGCGCGTTGAAGTACGCCGACGAGCCCACGAACAGGCCGGCGCCGTTGGCCTTCTCGACGCCGCTGTCGTCGAAGGTGGCACCGACGCGGATGGCCCTGGCCTGTGCGAACGCCGGCCATCCCAGGGCGGCAGCGGCACCCACGCCGACGCCGCCGGCCAGGCGCGCGATGGCCTGGCGCCGGTCGGGCTTCGACGGCATGGATTGGGATCGGGCCTTGGATTCGCTCATGGTCAACGTCCTGTCGCGCCGCCGGGTCGGCGATCAATTTTTAACAAACGCTGACAATAGCAACAAAATGTAAAAAAGTCACTAGCAATGACCCCGGCCCAGCTTGCGGTAGACCGTGGCGCGGCTGATGCCGAGCGCGCGCGCCGCCTGCGCCACGTTGCCGCGGGCATCGTCCACGGCCTTGCGGATCATCGCCGACTCGACATCGCGCAGCCGCGGAAGCTGGGTGGCCGCGGCGGCGGCCGCCGGCGTTCCCTGCCGTGGCATCCGGGGCCTGGCCTGCACGCGCAGCCCCGACCACAGCGGCACCTCGAGCACCGGGTCGCCGCGTCGCGCGGCATCGAACAGCATCTGCGGCGGCAGCGCGAACAGGTCGTTGCAATGCAGCGCCGGGCGGCCGCCCAGCGGCTGGTGCAGCATGTGGCGTGCGGCCGCATTGGCGCCGGTCACGTTGCCGTCGGCGTCGATGCACAGCAGGCCCTCGGTGTCGGCGCCCACGCTGCTGCCCGGCCAGCCGATCTGCAGCAGCAGCTCGCAGGGGTGGCCCTGCACCAGCGCGTTCTCGATGCTGCGGGCCGAGGACGCCGCGAGGTGCCGCAGCTCGGGCCGCTCGACCACCTGCACACCGGTCAGGTCCAGCATGCCGATGCAATCGCCCTCCGGACCGAAGAGCGGCGCACCGGCGCAGCTGTAGATGCTGGTGTCGTCGAAGAAGTGCTCGCCGCGATGCAGCCACACCGATTCGTGCTCGGCCAGCGCGGCGCCGATCGCGGTGGTGCCGACCGCGCGCTCCGACAGGTCGACGCCGATGCGGGCGATGTCGCGCGCATGCCGGGCCGCCGCGTCGCTGCCGGAGGGCAGGGCGCCGACGTCGACCACGACGCCGTCGGCGTCGGTCAGGATCGCGAAGTAGCGCGTGTCCGCGATCGCGCGCGACAGCCGGTCGAGCACCGGCCGCGCGGCCAGCAGCAGCGCGCGGTTGCGTTCGGCCACCTGCCGCGCGTGCGGCGCCGAGACCGGATCGAAACTCACGCGCTGCTGCGGTCGGTGACCGGCCGCCAGGCAGCGCTGCCAGGAACGCACGAGCCAGGGCTCGACGCGCGGTGCCAGCGGTTCGGCCGCGCGTTCGCCGTCGATCCATTCGCGTCGCGCCTGGGCGATGGTGAGGGAGCGCTCGGGCAGGGGCGAAGCGGAGTGGGGCGTCATCGTGTGGGATCGGGCCCGCAAGGGCGCCTGTTCGGAGGCTCGCCGCACGGCAAGCTGTTTCATTTTGAGAATTTCGAGGACAACGCGCAAGCGCCTAGGGTTTTGCCTAGGATGGTGCCCCGGTCGGGCGTCCAAGATTCAATCGGCCGATTCAGCCATCACCTATACGGAGACAGCCAACATGCAGGTTCCTTTCACGGTCAACGGCCGCGAAGTCACGGTCGACGCGCCCCCGAACACCTTCCTTGTGCAAGCGATTCGCGAGCATCTCCACCTGACCGGCACCCACGTCGGCTGCGACACCGCGCAGTGCGGCGCCTGCACGGTCCATGTCAACGGCCGCGCGGTGAAGTCGTGCAACGTGCTGGTGGCCCAGGTGGCCGGCGCGACCATCACCACCATCGAGGGCATCGCCCAACCCGATGGCACCATGCACCCGATGCAGGCGGCGTTCAAGGAGTGCCACGGCCTGCAGTGCGGGTTCTGCACGCCCGGCATGGTGATGAGCGCCATCGACCTGTGCACCCACCATCCCAAGTCGAGCGAGACCGAGATCCGCGAGCTGCTCGAGGGCAACCTGTGCCGCTGCACCGGCTACCAGAACATCGTCAAGGCGGTGCAGATGGGCGGCGAGGCGATGTCCGCCGCACCGGCCAAATCCACCGCCACGGCCTGAGGAGCACGACATGGGCGCACCCGATTTCGCAGGACTGCCGCACATCGGCGAGTCACTCAAGCGCAAGGAAGACTACCGCTTCCTGACCGGCGCCGGCCAGTACACCGACGACATCGACCTGGCCAACCAGACCCATGCCGTGTTCGTGCGCTCGCCGCACGCGCACGCCACCCTGAAGTCCGTCGACACCGCGGCGGCGCTGAAGATGCCCGGCGTGGTCGGCATCTTCACCGGCAAGGACATCGAAGGAAAGATGGGCGGCCTGCCCTGCGGCTGGCTCATCAACAACCCCGACGGCACGCCGATGAAGGAGCCGATGCACCCGATCCTCGCGATCAAGAAGGTGCGCTACGTCGGCGACCACGTCGCGATGGTGGTGGCCGAGACGGTCGAGCAGGCCAAGAACGCGGCCGAGGCGGTGGTGGTCGACTACGACGTCCATCAGGCCCTGGTCAGCGTGGCCGATGCCGCGAAGAAACAGAGCGGCGTGACGATCCACGACGAGGCGCCCGACAACCAGTGCTACAAGTGGGCGATCGGCGACAAGGCAGGGGTCGATGCCGCCTTCGCCAATGYGGCGCATGTCACCAAGCTCGATCTCGTCAACAACCGGCTGATCCCGAACGCGATGGAGCCGCGCGTCGCGATCGGCAGCTACAGCCGTGCGAACGAGGAATACGTCCTCTACGTGTCGAACCAGAACCCGCACGTCGAGCGGCTGTTGATGACCGCCTTCGTGCTCGGCCTGCCCGAGCACAAGGTCCGCGTGATCGCGCCCGACGTCGGCGGCGGCTTCGGCTCGAAGATCTATCTCTACGCCGAAGACGTGTGCCTGACCTGGGCCTCGAAGCAGCTCA
>NZ_JBFUCI010000415.1:0-5498 GCF_056405335.1 Variovorax sp. P1_H12_2 | reverse complement strand
GCGTTGGCGTGCTGCACGATCAGCGTCTGCAGCAGCGGCACCGGGGCAAACGAGAGCGTGGTCCACAGCAACATCAGCAGCACCGTGGGTGCCTTCATCGGCAGCGCGAAATGCAGCAGCGCCAACACCGTCGCGTTGAGTCCCAGCACCAGCAGCATCGATGGCACCAGTCGGTGGTCACCGAGGCGCCCGCCGACCGTGCTGCCGATCGTCAGGCCCACGCCGAGCAGCAGCAGGATCGGCGCCACCGCCGCGTTCGAGAAGCCGCTGACCTGCGTCAGCAGGGGCGCGATGAAGGTGAAGACGCAGAACAGGCTGGCCGAGGTCAGCGCGCTGGTGGCGAGCGCCAGCAGGACGCGGCGGTCGGCCAGCACGGTGAACTCGCGCAAAATGCTGCCCTTCTGCATCTCGATCTGCCGTGGCAGCAGGGCGACCAGCGCAGCCACCGCGCCCAGTGCGATCACCACGATCGCCGCGAAGGTCATGCGCCACCCGAAGTGCTCGCCGATGATGCGGCCCATCGGCACGCCCAGCACGTTGGCCAGCGTGAGGCCCGTGAACATCAGGGCGATCGCCTGCGAGCGCCGGTGGGGCGGCACCAGCCCGGCGGCCACCACGGAACCGATGCCGAAGAAGGTGCCGTGGGCGAGCGCGGTGATCACGCGCGCGGCCATGAGCAGGCCGTAGTCCGGCGCCAACGCGCACAGCAGGTTGCCCAGCACGAACAGCGAGGCCAGCGCGATCAACGTGGCCTTGCGCGGCAGCCGCGCGGTGGCCACCGCGAACACGGGTGCGCCGACCACCACCCCCATTGCATAGCCTGTGACCAGCAGGCCGGCTTGCGACAGCGTGACGCCGAGGTCGAGCGCCATGTCCGGCAAGAGGCCCATGACCACGAATTCGCTGGTGCCGATCGCGAAGGCGGCGGCGGCGAGTGCGAGCAGGGCCACGGGCATGCGTGACGAAGCGGTGGACAGGGGGGCAGTCGAGGGCGTCATGTCGAAAAATAGGGTTAACCCTAATTATCTTGAAGAATGCCCTCAGGTGGCCGGCACAAGGGGATTCCGACAACGCGAATGCTTGCCGACCAGGCCCGACACGCCGAGATGTAACCCAGGCCGCGCATGGCTCGAACTACGAGCAGCGGGGCAGCCACCGCCGCGCCAACGTTGAAAGTTCGCCATGACTCTGAAAGCTCGCCGTGAAGTTCTCGTTGCCGGGACATCGACCTTGGGGCTGGCGATTGCCAGTGCCTTCGGATGGGGAGTGCGGCTGGCGCAAGCGGCCGAACCCGCGAAATTCGAGGTGACGCACACCGACGCGGAATGGCGCCAGCGCCTCACTGCCGATCAATATGCGGTGCTGCGACACGAGGGCACCGAGCGACCTTATTCGAGTCCGCTCAACGATGAGCACCGGGAAGGCCGCTTCGCCTGCGCCGGCTGTGCCCTCGAGGTCTTCTCGTCCAGGACCAAGTTCGACAGCAAGACCGGCTGGCCCAGCTTCTGGCAGCCGCTGCCCGACGCGGTCGGGCAAACCGAGGACAGATCGCTCGGCATGACGCGCACGGCAGTGCATTGCCGGCGCTGCGGAGGACATCTTGGCCACGTCTTCGACGACGGGCCGAAGCCCACCGGGCTTCGCTACTGCATGAATGGCGTGGCCTTGAAGTTCAACCCGGGCGCTGCCTGACCCGCTGCTCTATTTGTCGAAGCGCATCGCTTCGAACGGAATCGGTTGTGCGTTCCAGCTCGTGTTGCATCCCGAGCTCGCATACTCGAAGTCGAACGCCACGTTCTGACTTTCATCCAGCCCGACCAGGCGTGCGTGCGTGGCGTTGTCGGCGACCGCATAGCTGATCAGCATGGACGCGCCCACCGGAGCCTGGTAGGCGCTGGAGCAGACACTGGAGTAGATGCGCTGTCCGTAGTCGAAGCGCCGAGCTTCGACCGCGATCCGGTCGGCGCCATCGATCGCATAGGCCGACACGGCGCTGTAGCTGCGGGTCTCGCCGGCCGGCGCTCCGGTGGGTTGATTGACCGAACCCAGCCCATCGTTGAACACCTGCAGCAATCCGTCGTGCGTCATCGACACAGAGTGCTGCCCGATCGGATACAGACCTCCGTCCCCCAGAGTGAGCTCTGGGCTGCAAGGGACTGAAAACTGTGCCAGTACTTCGTCGGATCGCCAAGAATCCAGACCAGGTCGCCGCTGGCGTAGTCGATCTTCACGACAAAGTTCTCGCGGCTGGAGACGATCAGCGTGTCGTCGCTTGGATCGTAGGTCGCGGCGTTCATGTGAAACCAGTCGACGCCCGGTCGCACGAACAAGGCCGGGTCATCGCCGTGGCTTCGCATGAAGCGCGACAGGGTGTCCGCCAGATCCCACTGCTTCAACACCGTTCCGGCGTCCGGGTCGATCTCGGCCAGCGTGCTTTCGACGGCGGCCACGCCGTTGGCCTGGGCATCCATCTCGGCGAGCAGGCCGACCTTGCCGGGATCGATGTTGTGGTGAAAGTTGGTGAGGGCCGTTGCGCTCAGGAACGCCTCGTTCGCAGTGCCGTCGAGTTCAAGACGCAGCAGCCGAAGTGACTTGCCGTCGCCGACGACGAACCGATTGTCATGGAACAGCGATGTGAGCGAGCCTGTCTTCGCAGGCACCACCCAGCGCAACTGGCCGTCGGTGTCGACGACCACCGGGCTGCCCAATGCGGACTTCATGTAGAAGTAGTCGAAGGACAGCGAGTCGCCCGCCGTGCGCGGTTTCAGGATGTTCGGCCGGTCATAGATGCCGTTCGGATCGGAGTAGGCGGCGGTGTCGATCTCGACGCGCAGGTCTTGCTGCGATCCGCTCGGGCGTTGAAGATCGATGTGGACGATGTTGGCGTAGTTCGCATAGAGGCCGAAGACCGGAACCGAGACCGTTGCGCCGTCGGCGGAGGCATAGCCGCGGCGCTCCAGGTAGCTCATCGCATAGCTGACGTCGACCGGGCGCGCGACGCTGCCCGGCTTGGACTCGATGCGGTAGTGCACCAGGGCCAGTTGGTCGGCAATGGGCCGGTTCAGTTTCAGGTCCACGAAGGCGATGAAGGGTGAGACACCGTTGCGCACCGCGGCGACGGTGGAAGTCGGCGCCTCGGCGAGGGCGACTGCGCTGATCGCCCCGGTGTTGTTACTGCCGCCTCCACCTCCTCCCCCGCAGCCCGAAAGCGCCAGCGCCATGGCGGCGAAGGGGAGCAGGTTGGGGCGCGACACGGACATCCAGCGTGCAGGAAAGGACACGGCGCACCCCCGGTTCTTGTTGGTCGGCGACAGGGACGCCCGATGATGCGCCGATCCACATGCGGGTTCAAGCTGGACTGGCGCGGCGTGCCGCTACCCGCAGCGTGTCGTCGGTAGCTGAGAAAATGAGGCCATGCGTCCGATCGGAAAGAGTAAAAAATCGTTATGAATCAAGAGCTTAGACATTCGGTCATCAGCGTGGCTCCGATGATGGACTGGACCGATCGCCACTGCCGCTTCCTTCATCGCCTGCTCACACGCCATGCGCTGCTCTACACCGAGATGGTGACCACCGGCGCGCTGATCCATGGCGACGTGCCGCGCCACCTGCGTTTCAACGCCGAGGAGCATCCGGTGGCGCTGCAGCTCGGCGGCAGCGAACCCGCCGATCTCGCGCATTGCGCCAAGCTGGGCGAGGAATGGGGTTACGACGAGATCAACATCAACTGCGGCTGCCCCAGCGAGCGGGTGCAGCGCGGCGCCTTCGGTGCCTGCCTGATGAACGAGCCGCAGCTGGTGGCCGATTGCGTGAAGGCGATGGTCGACGTGGTCGACGTGCCGGTCACGGTCAAGCACCGCATCGGCATCGACAAGATCGAGAGCTACGACTTCGTGCGCGATTTCGTCGGCAAGGTCAGCGAGGCGGGCTGCGAGACCTTCATCGTGCATGCCCGCAACGCCTGGCTCAAGGGCCTGTCGCCCAAGCAGAACCGCGAGGTGCCGCCGCTGCGCTACGAGCTGGTGCATCGGCTCAAGCATGATTTCCCCGCGCTCGCGTTCTCGATCAACGGCGGTTTCGCCGACAACGCGCAGATGCAGGCACACCTGCGCCTGCTCGACGGCGTCATGATCGGCCGCGAGGCCTATCACAACCCCTGGTGGCTGGCCGAGTGGGATGCGGTGTTCTACGGCGAGCCGCCGTCGACGCTGACGCGGGAGGAGGTCGAGCGCCAGATGTGCGACTACATGGCCCGCGAAGCAGCCGAGCACGGCACCCCGTGGTCCAACATCGCCCGCCACATGCTGGGCCTGCGCAACGGCCTCCCCGGCGCCCGCCGCTGGCGCCAGGTGTGGAGCGACCACAAGCTCAAGACCCGCGCGCCGCACGAGGTCATGGCCCTGGCGCACGAGACGGTTGACCAGCCGGCCTGATCAAAAAAACCCGAATTTCCCCCGGCCGGCGAAGCCAGGCCCCTTCGTGAAACACCGCGGATCTGGCTTTGCCAGTCCGCCGGTGTTGCCCCCGGAAGGGGGTGGGCGGGCTACACGAAGTGAGCCCAACCTGGGGGTGAGCAACATTTCCACCGCGGATCTGGCTTTGCCAGTCCGCTGGTGTTGCCCCCGGAAGGGGGTGGGCGGCTACACGAAGTGAGCCAACCTGGGGGCGAGCCTAGTTCGCCGCCTCGAGCCCATTGCGGAAATGCTGCTGCATCCGTGCCACCGTGCCCCCGGCATCGCGCGCCTTGATTGCCGCCATGATCGCCCGGTGCTCCTTCAGCGATTCGTCGATGCGGCCCGCCTTCAGCAGCGAGTTGTGCCGATTCAGCTTCATCACCTTGCGCAGGTCGGCCACCATCTGGTCGCGCCAGCGGTTGTTCGCGATGGCCAGCAGCCGCATGTGGAAGCGCTCGTTGATCGCGAAGAAGTGCTGTCGGTCCACGTGCCCCGGCTTCGCGGCGGCCTCGAGCTCCGCATGCAGGCGCTCGAGTTCGGTGATCTCGGCGTCCGTGGCCTGCGTCGCGACCACGCCGGCGGCGTCGCTCTCGAGCAGGCTCAGCAGATGGTAGACGTCCGCCAGATCCTTCTCCGACACTTCCGTCACGTAGGCGCCGCGCCGCACCTTCATCGTCACCAGCCCTTCGGCCGCCAGCACCTTCAGCGCCTCCCGCAGCGGTGTGCGGCTGATGCCGTATTCCTCGGCCAGCTTGAGCTCGTCGATCCAGCCGCCGGGTTCGAGTTCGCGGCTGAAGATGCGCTGGCGCAGAAGTTCCGCCACTTCTTCGTAAAGCGCGCGCGGGGTGAGGGTGAGGGCGGACATGGCTGCAATGTACCGCAAGTTGGTTCTTTGAATTAATAATTACAGATGCGTTAGACTCGGTGGCGTTGTCTGGCGGCAGCGCAGACACTCGACCCACTTCGCACCCACCTCCAAAGCGGCGCCCATGAGCAAAACCGAATTCAACTTTTCGAGCGCAAGTCTCGAGGCCTGGACCAAGG
>NZ_JBFUCI010000414.1:0-5499 GCF_056405335.1 Variovorax sp. P1_H12_2 | reverse complement strand
GGCTCTTGTCGCCGTGCAGCGCCGTGGTCTTGAGGCCTTCGCGCTCGAGCGAGCGTGCCAGCCGGGCGCAGCCCAGCTTGCTGTTGACGAAGACGAAGGCCTGCGTGATGCCGCGCTGACGCACGATCTGCTTGAGCGCGCGGCGCTTGTCGTCATCGCTGACGCTGTAGAAATGCTGCTCGACCGTGGAGGCCGTCTCGTTCGGCCGCGCCACTTCGATCGTGACCGGGTTCTGCAGGTAGCTGCTCGCCAGGCGCTTGATCTCGGGCGAGAAGGTGGCCGAGAACAGCAGCGTGGTGCGCTGCTTGGGCAGGTAGGACAGGATGCGCTGGAGGTCGGGCAGGAAGCCGATGTCGAGCATGCGGTCGGCCTCGTCGAGCACCACGTACTCGACCTGGTTGAGCACCGCGTTCTTGGCCTCGATGTGGTCGAGCAGCCGGCCCGGCGTGGCGACCAGCACCTCGACGCCCTTCTTGAGCTCGAGGGTCTGGGGCTTCATGTCGATGCCGCCGAACACCACCGTGCTGCGCAGGTTCGTGTATTTGGCGTAGAGCTTGACCTGCTGGGCGACCTGGTCGGCCAGTTCGCGCGTGGGCAGCAGCACCAGCGCGCGCACCGGATGGCGCGCGGGCGACGTGGAGGTGTTCTCATGCTTGAGCATCCGCTGCAGCAGCGGCAGCGAGAACGCCGCCGTCTTGCCGGTGCCGGTCTGCGCCGCACCCATCACGTCCTGGCCCGACAGAACCACCGGAATGGCCTGTTCCTGGATCGGCGTCATTGTCTCGTAGCCCATCTCGGCGACGGCGCGCGCGAGGGGTTCGGCCAGGGAAAGATTGGAGAAGGAGCTTGTCATGAAGCCCTCGATTGTCGCACTTTGGCGAAAAACGCCTGTGACAGCACGGTAACTGCCGCTTTTGCCGCCCCGAAAACAGTGTGAACAGCCCTAGAGAGCCTTGGAGGCGAAAGTGTCGCAATCCTGCATGTTGCCGGACTTGTAGCCGGCACCGAACCAGCGCTGGCGCTGGGCGCTGGTGCCGTGGGTGAAGCTGTCGGGCACCACGGCACGGCCGGCGGAGCGCTGCAGGGCATCGTCACCGATCTTCTGGGCGGCATTCATGGCCGCTTCGATGTCTCCGGGATCCAGCCACTGCTTGGACTGCTGCGAGTGGTGGGCCCAGACGCCGGCCAGGCAGTCGGCCTGCAGTTCGACGCGCACGCTCATGGCATTGTTCTGGGCCGGGCTCAGGCGACCGCGCATCTGGTCGACCTTGCCGGTGATGCCGAGTTCGTCCTGCACGTGGTGGCCGATTTCGTGGGCAATGACGTAGGCCTGCGCAAACACGCCGGGCGCACCGAGCTGGTTCTTGAGCGTGTCGAAAAAGCCCAGGTCGATGTAGACCTTCTGGTCGCCGGGGCAGTAGAAGGGCCCCATGGCCGACTGCCCGGTGCCGCAGGCGGTCGGCGTGGCGCCGCGGAACAGCACCAGCCGCGCGGGCGCATAGCTGCCGCCGTTCTGGCGAAAGAGCTCGCTCCAGACCACCTCGGTGTTCTTCAGCACGGTCGAGACGAAGGCGGCCTCGCGATCCTCGGGCGGCGGCTTGTGGGCCGGCCCCTGCTGCTGCACCTGCGGTGCCGGTTCGCCGCCGCTCAGCAGGCCCAGCACGGTCAGCGGATTGATGCCGAAGACCCAGCCGGCGATCAAGGCCACCGCGATGGTACCGATGCCGATTCCGCGCCCGCCGATCGGCAGGCCGCCCCCGCCACCGCCTTCACGGCGGTCTTCGACGTTGTCGGATTGTTCGTTGCCTTCCCATCTCATGTCGCGCTCCTTGCGGCCTGCCAGCCGGCCATCGCGGAATGGTACGCGCTCGCCAAGACCCTCGTGCTCAGGCTTTCGGAAGGGTGACGCCGCGCTGGCCCTGGTACTTGCCGCCGCGGTCCTTGTAGCTCACCTCGCAGACCTCGTCGCTCTCGAAGAACAGCACCTGGGCGCAACCCTCGCCCGCGTAGATCTTGGCCGGCAGCGGCGTGGTGTTGCTGAATTCCAGCGTGACATAGCCTTCCCACTCGGGCTCGAAGGGCGTGACGTTGACGATGATGCCGCAGCGCGCATAGGTGCTCTTGCCCAGGCAGATGGTCAGCACGTTGCGCGGGATGCGGAAGTACTCGACCGTGCGCGCCAGCGCGAAGCTGTTGGGCGGGATGATGCAGCTGTCGCCGTGGAAGTCGACGAAGCTCTTCTCGTCGAAGTTCTTCGGGTCGACCACGGTGCTGTGGATGTTGGTGAAGACCTTGAACTCGGGCGCGCAGCGGATGTCGTAGCCGTAGCTCGAGGTGCCGTAGCTGATGATCTTGTGGCCGTCCTGCTCGCGGATCTGGCCCGGCTCGAAGGGCTCGATCATGCCGTTCTTCTCGGCCATGCGCCGGATCCACTTGTCGCTCTTGATGCTCATGTCGGGGTCCTTCCTAGGGGCCGCTATTCTAGGCAGCGGCGCCCCCTGGGTCCGCTCAGCCCGGCAAGGCTTGGGAAATCACCGTGCGCTCGATCAGCCGGTCGTCGCCCAGCACGATCAGCGAGAACAGCAGTTCCTCGAGGCTGTTCGCCAGCGCCGTCTTGCGTGCCAGCAGCGGCGTCGCCTTCGGGTCGATCACCAGGAAGTCGGCCTCGCAGCCCGGCTGCAGGTTGCCGATGACGCCGTCGAGGCCCAGCGCACGCGCCGCGCCGCCCGTGTGGCGCCACCAGAGCTGCGACGGCGCGATGCTGACGCCGGGCTTGGTCTGGCCCTCGCGGCCGACGTAGTAGGCGGCCAGCATGGTCGCGAACGGACTGAAGCTGGTGCCGCCGCCGACGTCGCTGGCCAGGCCGTAGGGGTAGCCGATGCGGTCGGCGCCCTCGAAGTCGAAGAAGCCGCTGCCGAGGAACAGGTTGCTGGTCGGGCTGACGGCCGAGGCGGTGCCGGTCTCGCGCATCAGGCGCCGGTCGTCGTCGTCGAAATGGATGCAGTGGGCGTAGACGGCACGCTCGCGCATCAGGCCGAAGCCCGCGTAGACGTCGAGGTACGAACGGGCCTTCGGAAACAGCTCGCGCGCCCACTTGATCTCGTCCTTGTTCTCGGCCACGTGCGAATGAATCCAGGTGTCGGGATATTTCGCCGCCAGCTCGCCCGCACCGCGCAGTTGCGCATCGCTGCTGGTGGGGGCGAAGCGCGGGGTGATGGCGTAGCCCAGGCGGTCCTGGTGGTGCCATTGGCGGATCAGCGCCTCGGTGTCGATCAGGCTTTGTTCGGTCTCGTCGCGCACGCCGTCCGGCGAATGGCGATCCTGCAGCACCTTGCCGGTGATCATGCGCAGCTGGCGCCGCCGGGCCGCCTCGAAGAAGGCCTGGACCGACTGCGGGTGCGAGGTCGCGAAGGTCAGCGAGGTGGTGACGCCGTTGCGCAGCAGTTCGTCGAAGAACACCTCCGCCACCTCGGCCGAATGGACCGGATCGGCGAACCGGCTCTCGGCCGGGAAGGTGTAGTTCTCGAGCCAGGGCAGCAGTCCGTCGGCGGGCGCGCCGATGATGTCGGTCTGCGGAAAATGGATGTGCATGTCGACGAAACCCGGTGCCAGGATCCGTCCCGGCCAGTGGGTGACGGGCACGGCGGGGTGGCGGGCCGCGACGTCGGCGAAGGCGCCGGCGTCCAGCACCCGCTGGCGACCCTGGGCGTCGGGGCCGACGACCAATAGGCCGTCGGAGTCGAAAACCGGCTGGCCGGCGGCGTCGAATCGCAAAAGGGAGGCACGGTAGGCTTGCATGGCCCCGAGGGTAAGGCGGGAACGCCCGTCTGCAATGTGCTTGCCAGTATGGGGGCTATATGTCACAAAGAGTCCGATTGCCCGCGTGACTGTCGGCGCCGATGCGGTCAACGGTCGAACATAATCCCGCAACCCTTTTTCTTACAGGATGACAGCTCGCGACGCCAGCGACCCCCCCGAACGATGAAAGTGCTTCTCGTCGCGAACTACGAACCCGACGCCCAGACCAGCATGCTCGCCTTCCGGCGTGTGCTCGAACGCGAGCTTCCGCGCCTCGGCTGCGAGGTGCGCGTGGTCGCCCCGCCCCCGCGCGTGCAGCGCTTCGCCGGCTCGGGGCGCTGGCGCAAGTGGTTCGGCTACATCGACAAGTTCATTCTCTTCATCCCCTCGCTGGCGCGCCATGCGCGCTGGGCCGATGTCGTCCACGTGACCGACCATTCCAACGCGATGTACATCCCATGGGTCGACAGCAGGCCCAATGTCATCAGTTGCCACGACGTGATCGCGGTGCAGGCCGCCCAGGGGATGGTCGAGGGCTGGAACGTCGGCTGGAGCGGCCGGCTGTTCCAGCGCCTGATCGTCAAGGGACTGGCGCGCGCCGACGTGGTGGCCTGCGCTTCGGACCTGACCCGGCGCGAACTGATCGCCCTGGACGTGGTCCGGGCGTCGAGGGTGACGACCGCACGCCACGGACTGAACGACGATTTTTCTCCGGTACCGCCCGAAGAGGCGCAGCCGCTGGTCGCACGCCTGGGGATCCCTGCCGGGGAACCCTACCTGCTCCACGTCGGCCTGGAGCTGCCCCGCAAGAACCGCCGCAGGGTGCTCGAGACCTTCATCGCGCTGCGGCAGCGCGCGGCCGCCGAGGGCAGGCCCGCCATGGTCGAGCGGCTGGTCTTCGTCGGGCCCGAGCCCGGGCCCGATCTGGTCGAGCTGGCGCGCCAGCATGGCGTCGCTGACCGCATCACGGCGGTGCAAGGCCTCTCTCACCAGGCGCTGCGCGCGGTCTACGCCAGCGCGACGGCCTTGCTCTTTCCTTCGCTTCAGGAAGGCTTCGGGTGGCCGGTGATCGAGGCGCAGGCGTGCGGCTGCCCGGTGTTCACCTCCGATCTCGCGCCGATGAACGAGATCGGCGGGAACGGCGCCGTCTACATGGACCCCAAGGATCCCGCCGCCATGGCCGCCGCGATCGAGCGCGCGGCGCCCCGCCTGGAAGAGATGCGCCGCCAGGGTCTCGCCAACGCCGGGCTCTACGCCCCGGCGCAGATGGCCGCCGGCAACGTGGCCGCCTACCGGCGCGCGATCGAACAACGCGGGCAGCAGCCGTGAGAAAGGCGCTGTCTCTCGGGGTGGTGTTCCTTCCCTGGGTGCTGAAGCGCTGGGTGCTGCGCCGCTTCTGGGGCTACCAGATCGCGGACGGCGCGCGCATCGGCCTGTCCTACATCTTTCCGGGCCGGCTGGTCATGGGGGAAGGCGCCTACATCGGCCACCTGAACGTCGCCATCCATCTGGAACGGCTGGAGTGCGGCGCGCACTCCATCATCGAGCGCTCCAACTGGATCACCGGGCATGCGCTCGCGGGCGGGCACTTCAGGCACCGAACGCAGCGCGATCCGGTGCTCGTGCTCGGCGAGCACGCCGCGATCACGAAGTCGCACATCATCGACTGCACCGACAGGATCGAGATCGGCGCCTTCACCA
>NZ_JBFUCI010000413.1:0-5564 GCF_056405335.1 Variovorax sp. P1_H12_2 | reverse complement strand
GCTGCTGATCGCCGACGAGCCGACCACCGCGCTCGACGTCACGATCCAGGCCCAGATCCTCGACCTGCTGCGCAGCCTGCAGAAGGAGCGCGGCATGGGCTTGGTGCTGATCACGCACAACATGGGCGTGGTCAGCGAAATGGCACAGCGCGTGGCCGTGATGTATGCGGGCCAGGTGATGGAGGAGCGCGGCGTGGCCGAGCTGTTCGCGGCGCCGCAGCATCCCTACACCGCGGCGCTTCTGGCGGCGCTGCCGGAGCGCACGGCGGGCGCAGGGCGGCTCGCCACCATCGCCGGCGTGGTGCCGGGGGTGCACGACCGGCCTGCCGGCTGCCTCTTCGCGCCGCGCTGCGACTACGCGACCGCGCATTCGCGTTCGGTGCGGCCCGAGCTGCGCGACTGGATGGGCGGGCAGGTGCGCTGCCACTACGCGCTCGGGGACCCGCAGCGCGACGAGGCCCTGGCGCGCGATGGCGCCCACGTCGTGGAGTTCGTGAGATGAAACACCCCCGAAACGCCTTCGGCGCTTCCCCCTCGAGGGGGCGATACCGGCGGCCCGGCGAAGCCGGTTCCGCGGTATCCCTGGCCTTGGGTGTGCCGGTTTCAGTCGTCGCGCAAGGCGCACTGCGCCATGGACCACCTGGATGAACCAGACAGTCGTTGTTGAAGCGCAGGACCTGCAGCGCGTGTACCCGGTGCGCCGTGGCCTGTTCCGCGCCCCGGCGCAACTGCAGGCGGTGGGCAACATCTCGTTTCGCATCGAGCGCGGCCGCACGCTGGCGGTGGTCGGCGAATCGGGCTGCGGCAAATCCACGCTCGCGCGCATGGTGGCGCTGATCGAGAAACCCACTGCGGGTTCGCTCCGCCTGGTGGGCCACGATGCGGTCGATCCGCCGCCCGAGCGCCGGCGCGAGCTGCGCCAGGCGGTGCAACTGGTGTTCCAGAACCCCTACGGCTCGCTCAATCCGCGCAAGAAGATCTCCGCCGTGCTCGAGGATCCGCTGGCGATCAACACCACGCTCGGCCAGGCGGAGCGCGCCGCCCGGGCGCGCGACATGCTGGCCCGCGTCGGGCTGCGGCCCGAGTACGCCAACCGCTACCCGCACATGTTCTCGGGCGGCCAGCGCCAGCGCATCGCGATCGCGCGCGCGCTGATGCTCGATCCGCGGCTGCTGGTGGCCGACGAGCCGGTGTCGGCGCTGGACGTCTCGATCCAGGCCCAGGTGCTGAACCTGCTGGCCGACCTGCAGGCCGATCTGGGGCTGTCCTACCTCTTCATTTCGCACGACCTCGGCGTGGTGCGCCACATCGCGCACGAGGTGCTGGTGATGTACCTCGGCCATGCGGTCGAGCAGGGGCCCAAGGCGCGCATCTTCGCGCGGCCGCTGCACCCCTACACGCAGGCGCTGCTGGCCTCGACGCCCGGGCTCGCGGCCGAGCGCATCGTGCTCAAGGGCGAGCTGCCCTCGCCGCTGGCGCCGCCGCCGGGCTGCGTCTTCAACACGCGCTGCAGCCATGCCACCGAGCGCTGCCGCATGGAGCGGCCGTTGCCGCGGCTGCTCGACGAGCGCAGGGTGGCCTGCCACCATGCCGAGAAGTTCCTGCCTGCCGATGTGTCCCCGCCCGCGTTCGCGCGGCCTCAACCCTGAAGGAGTCGAACGACATGCCCACCACCTCCCACCTCTCGCGTCGTCTGCGCGCGGCCACGCTGCTGGCCCCGGCGGCCATCGCGCTCGCCTGCGGCGCCGCGTCGGCCAAGACGCTGGTCTTTTGCTCCGAGGGCAGTCCCGAGAACTTCTATGCGGCGGTGAACACCACGGGCACTTCCTTCGACGCCACCACGCAGGTCTACAACAACCTGGTCGAGTTCGAGCGCGGCACCACCAAGGTCCTGCCCGGCCTGGCCGAGAGCTGGACCATCTCGCCCGACGGCACCGAATACACCTTCAAGCTGCGCCGCGGCGTGAAGTGGCACAACACGGCCAAGAGCTTCAAGCCGACGCGCGACTTCAACGCCGACGACGTCATCTTCATGATGGAGCGGCAGTGGAAGGAGAACGACCCCTACTTCAAGGTCACGAGCCCGAACCACTCCTACTTCAACGACATGGGCATGCCCAAGCTGCTGAAGTCGATCGACCGCGTCGACGACTACACCGTGAAGTTCGTGCTGAACAAGCCCGAGGCGCCGTTCCTGGCCAACCTGGCGATGCCCTACGCCGGCATCCAGTCGAAGGAATACGCGATCGCGATGCTCAAGGCCGGCACGCCCGAGAAGATCGACCAGGACCCGATCGGCACCGGCCCGTTCTACCTGGTGCAATACCAGAAGGATGCGATCGTTCGTTTCAAGGCCTTCCCGCAGTACTGGGGCGGCAAGGCCAAGATCGACGACCTGATCTTCGCGATCACGCCCGACGCCTCGGTGCGCTGGGCCAAGCTGCAGAAGGGCGAGTGCCACGTGATGCCCTACCCGAACCCGGCCGACCTCGACGCCATCCGCAAGGACCCGAGCGTGCAGGTGCTCGAGCAGGCCGGCCTCAACGTCGGCTACCTGGCCTACAACACGCAGAAGAAGCCCTTCGACGACGTGCGCGTGCGACGCGCGCTCAACATGGCGATCAACAAGAAGGCGATCATCGACGGCGTCTACCTGACGACCGGCGTCGCCGCCAAGAACCCGATCCCGCCGACCATGTGGTCCTACAACGATGCCATCAAGGACGACCCCTACGATCCCGAGGCCGCCAAGAAGCTGCTGGCGCAGGCGGGCTATCCCGACGGCTTCACGACCGACCTGTGGGCGATGCCGGTGCAGCGGCCCTACAACCCGAATGCCAAGCGCATCGCCGAGCTGATGCAGGCCGATCTCGCGAAAGTCGGCGTCAAGGCCGAGATCAAGACCTTCGAGTGGGGCGAGTACAGGAAGCGCATGCAGGCCGGCGAGCACCAGATGGGCATGCTGGGCTGGACCGGCGACAATGGCGACCCCGACAACTTCCTCTACACCCTGCTGGGCTGCGCCTCGGCGCAATCGGCCAGCGGCAGCAACGTGGCCAAGTTCTGCTACCAGCCCTACGAGGATCTGGTCGTGAAGGCCAAGAACGTCCCCCAGCAGGCCGAGCGTGACGCGCTCTACAAGAAGGCGCAGGTGATCTTCAAGGAGCAGGCGCCGTGGTTCACGATCGCGCATGCGGTGCAGCTGAAGCCGGTGCGCAAGGAGGTGGTCGACTTCAAGCTCAGTCCCTTCGGCCGCCACACGTTCTATGGAGTTGATATCAAGCAATGACGATCGCCGTGGTCGCCGCGATGCACGAGGAGCTCAGTGCACTGCTCGCGCAGATGCCCGACGAGCAGCGCGTGCACGTGGCGGGGCGGGACTTCTGGGTCGGGCACCTGTGCGGGCAGCCGGTGGTCGCGGTGCTGTCGCGCATCGGCAAGGTGGCGGCGGCCCTCACGGCCACGGTGCTGCTCGAGCGCTTCAAGGTCCGCGCGATCGTCTTCACCGGCGTCGCCGGCGGGCTGGCGCCGGGCGTCCGGGTGGGCGACGTGGTGGTCGCCACCAGGCTGCTCCAGCACGACCTCGACGCCTCGCCGATCTTCCCGAGGTACGAGGTGCCGCTGACCGGCCACGCCCGTTTCGCGGTCGACACCGCGATCGGCGATTCGCTCGCGGCGGTGGCCGCCGAGCTGCTGCGCGACCCGGTGGGCCTGCTGGGGCCGCAGGTGGTCGAGGACTTCGGCCTGGCCGCGCCGACGGTGCATCGCGGCTTGCTGGTGAGCGGCGACCGCTTCGTCTCGACCGCGGCCGAAAGCGCCGTGCTTCGCCGCGACCTGCCCGACGCGCTGGCGGTCGAGATGGAGGGCGCCGCGGTGGCCCAGGTGTGCCACGACTACGGCGTGCCCTTCGCCGCGGTGCGCACCATTTCCGATCGCGCCGACGACGAGGCGCATGGCGACTTCACGCGCTTCGTCTCGGCGGTCGCGAGCCGCTACAGCCTGGCCCTCGTCAGCGCCTGGCTCGCGACACTCTCGCCGCAACAAGAACCAGGCCCACCCAAGCCACTCTGATCGAGAGCACCCTCGGAACCGGCTCAGCCGGGCCGCTGGGTGCGCCCCTTGAGGGGAGGCGGCTACACGAAGTGAGCAAGCAACGGGGTGGTCACTTCAACCAGCCGCGCCGGCGGAAGTACCACATCGGCACCAGGGCGCTGGCGATCATCAGCACGACCGCATAGGCGTAGCCGTAGGTCAGATCGAGTTCGGGCATGAACTTGAAGTTCATGCCGTAGACGCTGGCGATCAGGGTCGGCGGCAACAGCGCCACGCTGGCCACCGAAAAGATCTTGATGGTCTTGTTCTGGTTGATGTTGATGAAGCCGACGGTCGCATCCATCAGGAAGTTGATCTTGTCGAACAGGAAGGCCGTGTGGTTGTCGAGCGATTCGATGTCGCGAAGAATCTGCCGCGCTTCCTCGAACTGCTCGGCGTTCAGCATCCGGCTGCGCATCATGAAGCTGACGGCACGGCGCGTGTCCATCACGTTGCGGCGGATGCGTCCGTTCAAGTCCTCCTGGCGCGCGATCAGGCCGAGCACCTCGCCGGCCAGCTCGTCGCTGACGTTGCCCGACAGCACCTTCTTGCCTGCCGATTCGAGCTCGTCATAGATGTTCTCGAGCGTGTCGGCCGAGTACTCGGCGTCGGCGTCGAACAGCTTCAGCAGCACTTCCTTGGCGTCCTCGATCAGCCCGGGGGCGCGCCGCGCGCGCATGCGCAGCAGGCGGAACACCGGCACGTCCTCGTCGTGGATCGAGAACAGCACGCCGCGGCTGCGCAACTCGACGTTGTGCTGGTTGAGGATGAAGGCCACGCGCACCGAGCGCGGGTTCTCGTCGTCGTCGATCAGGAAGTCGCTGCGGATGTGCAGTTCGCCGTTGTCTTCCTCGTAGAAGCGAGCCGACTCCTCGATGTCCTCGTCCATCGCGTCTTCGGGAATCGAAAGGCCGTAGTACTGCTTGATCCAGCGCTTTTCCTCGACCGTGGGCGATTCGAGATCGACCCAGATCGGCTGGAACTTGGAAAGCTCTTCGAGGGCCTCGATCTCTTCCTGGACGAGGCGGCCATTGGCAAGCGTGAAGATGTTGAGCATGGGCTCACTCCCGTGAAATGTCTGGCGGTTGGGCGAGGGGTGTGGGCGCTTTCAATTCCCTCGCCGACGACGCGTCAGAGGGGAAGTGAAAGCTGCCGAGACGGGTCGATTTCCATGCAGGAGTCTCCGGTTGCAGCGAGGCGCGATTATGTCATCCAGGCCGTGACGGCGTTGGCCTGAGGCTGGACGGACATACAGTACAGTTGCGGCGATGCAGCGCGTTGCGACACCCACTTCCCCCGGCGCCACGAGCCAGGCCGAACGGCTGGCGGAGGCGCTCGCGAAGCTCAACGACGCGCAGCGCGCCGCGGTGCTGCACGGCGTCGACGCCGCGCTCGAACCCGCGCAGCAGGACCCGCGGCCGCTGCTCGTGATCGCCGGCGCCGGCTCGGGCAAGACCAGCACGCTCGCGCAC
>NZ_JBFUCI010000412.1:0-5627 GCF_056405335.1 Variovorax sp. P1_H12_2 | reverse complement strand
CTCTTGAAGACCCTCAACCCGGTCGACAGCGGAGCTTCCCAGTTCAGCGCAAAGGAAGGCCGCTTCGCGAGGGGCTCGACGAAGGGCTCCAACTTGACCACCGGAGTGCCCGGCATCGATTCGCAATATCGGCCTTCGAACAGACGGTCACCCAGCAATCGTTCGACGCTTTCCACGATCACGAGATCACCCTTGAAGCCAGCCTGCCGGACCCACTTCGAGAAGTCCGCGCACAGCGGGCCCGATTGCCCCCAGTAGATGGTGGAGATCTTGTAGCCGCTCTTGATCAGTTCCGACTGCCAACGCAGCGTCATCGAGAAGCTGTCACCGACGACCAGGATGTCGGCCTCTTCGAGCGGCCAACTCTTCGCATGCTCGGCCGCCACGACCGGGGGAGATTTCGTCCAGCCGAATTGCCTGTCAGAAAGCAATCCGAGCCGGGTGAGATCGCCGTATGGGGCCGGTGTCAGGAGTGACGCGATCAGCAGGAACTCGACAGCGAGGAAGCACGCCAGGAAGCATGTCAGCCACGATCGCGCGGGGGTCAGGAATGAAAAGCGGCCTCTGCCTGAGGATCGCTGCGGCGCATGGATCGCGGTCGAACATTGCAACGTTGCATCGATCGACCCGGTGGGTTGTGGCGTGGTGTTCATGGGCAACGGGTTGTGCAGTGGCGTCGGACGCTACATCGCGTGCGCAGTGTCGATCTGAATGCTTAGAACTGGAAGTAGATGAAAGGGCTGTAGGAGCCGAACTTGGAAACGCATCGCCAGAGCAGGGCAAAAACCACGAGCGCGGATGAGAGCGCAAACAGGTTCGTCAGCACAGGGCGGTTCATCAACGCAGCTGGGGATGGAACCCATCGCGCGACCGAGATCGCGGGAGGCAGCGCAACGCAGATCAGGATCGCGCCCAGCACCATCTTGTAAAAACGGCTCTTCTCGTAGGGGATGGAGAACTCGCTGAAGCTGCTGCTGCCAGTCCCGTTCAAGCCCAGCATCCCCTTGTAGATAACCAATGCGTCGTCGATGTTCTCGGCGCGGAACACCACCCAAGCAACAATCACGCACAGGACGGTCAGAGACCATCCGAAGACGCGATAGATGCGGCTGACAGGCAGCCGGGCGCCGAGTTTCGTCTTCCAGAGATGATTGACAGTGAGGAAGGCGCCGTGCATCGCCCCCCAGATCACGAAGGTCCATCCGGCGCCATGCCAGAGCCCGCCCAGAAGCATCGTGGCGAAAAGATTCAGGTAGCGGCGGCCAGGCCCCTTGCGATTGCCGCCCAAGGGAACATAGAGGTAGTCCCTCAGGAACGTGGACAGCGAGATGTGCCAGCGCCGCCAGAATTCGATGATGCTGGTGGACTTGTACGGGGAGAAGAAGTTTTGAGGCAGGTGGATGCCGAAGCAGAGGGAAATGCCAACTGCCATGTCCGAGTACCCCGAGAAATCGAAGTAGATCTGTAAGGAATAGGCAATGGCGCCCATCCATGCGGAATGCAACGATGGCGCGGCTCCGCCGTGCACACCGTTGAAGACCATGTCGGCATAGAGGCCCAGTCGATCGGCGACGAGGATTTTCTTGCTCAGTCCGATGACGAAGATCGTGATCCCGATGGCAATTTTTCTGCCCTGCGGACGGTAGGTCGCAGCATCCGCAAACTGGGGCATCATTTGCGCGTGGTGGAGCACCGGCCCCGCGATCAGATGGGGAAAGTAGGTCACGAAAAGCAGGTACGGTCCGAACTCCCGCTCCCGAACCTTGCCGGCCCAGCAATCGACCAGAAATGCAATCTGGGTGAAGGTGTAGAACGATATCCCGATCGGCAGCACGATCTGTGCCATCCCGACCGGGGAGAAGCCGGCCGACGCGAACGCAGCGTCGACGTTGCTCATGAAGAAGTTCGCGTACTTGAAGATTGCGAGCACGCCGAGGTTCACCCCCAAGGCCGCGATCAGCAGCCGACGTCGTGCCGGCGTGCTCCGGCCCGACTCAGGTGTCAGGTGCGCGCCCATCCAGAAATTGAAGCAGATCGATGCGACCAGCAGCGGCAGGGCCTTGATGCTCCACCAACCATAGAAGAACAACGAAGCCAGGCCCAGGAATGCGATTGCTGCGCGCGCATGCGAGCGCGCGATCAGGAAGAATCCTCCCAGCACCAACGGAAAGAAGAAGAACAGGAAGGGGTAGGAGTTGAAAAGCATGAGAGACGTTGGCCGAGCCGGCGCGTGGCATGGGTTGTTCGTCCGAGGGCTGAGGAAGCGAGGTGCACCGGGGCAGAGGCGGCACCTTCCGGCGCGCGAAGATGCGCACAGACGCGAAGCGGTGGCGCCAGCCCGTCAGATCAGTTCGGTCCGGGGCGGCCAGGCGTAGGAAAAGTCCTCGGCGTCGACGGTCAGATTGGGGCTGTAGGCGGGGTCGTGCGCGATCACCGGCGCCCAGCGGTCGCGCATGTAGTCGATCTCTTTCTCGAAGCGCTGGCGTTGCTGGGGCGCGAGATCATCTCCCCGCGTCGCCGACTCGTGATGCAGCAGTTCCGCATAGGGCGTCCAGACGCTGCGATAGCCCAATTCGCCCAGTCGCAGACAAAAATCGACATCGTTGAACGCCACCGCGAGGTTGACCTCATCGAGGCCACCGACGCGCTCGTAGAGCGCCTTGCGAACCACCAGGCACGCCGCCGTGACCGCGGAGAAAGATTGCGTCAAGGCGGCGCGACCGGCGTGCCCCAATTGGCTGGGTAAAAGGCCCTTGTGCGCATGAACCGCCAGACCGCCCGGCCCCAGGACCACGCCGCCGTGCTGGAGGGTCAGGTCCGGATACCAGAGTCGCGCCCCGACTGAGCCGATGTCCGATTGCGCAGCGAGGCTGACCATCTCCGAGAGCCAATCTTCCTACACCACTTCGATGTCGTTGTTCAACAGTGCGATGATTTCGCCCTGACAGATGCGAACCGCCGCATTGTTGAGGGCGGAGTAGTTGAATGGGCGGTCGTCCCGAAGGACCCGAACGTTTGGTCGCCTGGCAATTCTCTTCAGAAAGGACAGCGTGGAAGCTTCGTCGGAGCCGTAATGTTGTGTGACCTGAACAAGTCCAGGTTCCAGTCGGGCTTGAAGTAGGGGCCGGAACGTTGCCCCTTTTCGTCAATCTTGTCCTCGTCGGAATAGATGAGCCTTGCATCCGGACACTCCGAGATGCATTGTGCGACGCAGAAAAGTGCTTCTTCCGCAAGCACGTCGTCGTGGTCCATCAGGACGATCCAGGGGGTCGTAGCCAAGGCCACCGCGCTGTTGGACGCGGCGCAGATGTGGCCGTTCGATGCGCGAAAGTCGACCTTGATCCGCGGATCGAGCGCGAGGTATTCCCGCAGGACGTCCTGGATTGCATCGTCGGTGGATGCGTCGTCGGCGATGCACAGCTCCCAGTCGGGATACAGCTGACTCCGGACCGATTCGATGGCCTCTCGCAGAAAGTTCGGGGCGGGGTCGTAGACCGGCATCACTACCGAAAAGCGCGGCCGCCGTTCCATCTTTTCGATTCGATCGCCGATGCTGTTCCGCTGCCTGCGCGTCAGCGTGTCATGGTTCTTCACCCACATGCGATAGTCGTTGCCCCAGGGGCTGGATGCGGACCGATGGCCGATCGGGAAGGGGTATCCCAACTTCCGGTAGATCCGGCGGCGAACGAGATTTCCGGCCACCCGTGGCCCAAACTTGGCAGACACGGCGCGCAACCTGGACAGATCAGAAATCATTTTTTGCATGCACTCTTTTTGTTCGTTGTGGTCGAGGAGATGGGTGAGCGCCGTCCTCAGGCAATTGCTGGACGCGCGTGTATGGGCAGCGCACCGCTTCGATCGCGTTGAAATCCATTGGCTCGTTGGAAGGAGGCGGACGAGTTTGCCCTCGGTGAGGGCGGGCATCCATGAGAGAAATCTGATTCTTCGCTCTGCATGCGGCTGTTTTGTTTGAGAAAGCGCTGGTCTGCACTCGTCGCAAAATTGGCGGGGTCATAGCCAGGCTTGCTGGTTGTCCATGTGAACGGCCGCTCGGGCTGCCAGTGGCAGGAAGCGCGACGACCGGGTAAACGCGTTTTCCGCGCGTTGGACCGCGCACGCTACGATCCCCGCCATGCCCTCCGCCCCCGCCGCACCCCCCGCCTTGCCGCTCGACGCCGAAGGCATCCTCGCGCTCGCTGCGCGCTCGATGTTCCATCTGTTCTCCAGCATCAGCCAGGGCATGTTCCTGGTCGACCGGGGCGGGCGCATCGTCTGGGTCAACGAGGGCTATCGCCGCTTCCTGCCCGCACTCGGCTTCTCGTCGATCGATCAGTTCCTCGGCCATCCGGTCGAGGACGTCATTCCCAACACCCAGATGCGCCGCGTGCTCGACACCGGCGAGCCGATCCTGATCGATCTGCTGACCAACAAGGCCGGCACCTTCGTGGTCAGCCGCATCCCGCTGCGCGAGGAGCGCGAGGGCGATGCCGGCGCCGCGCCTGGCGAGGTCATCGGCGCCATCGGCATCGTGCTGTTCGACCACCCCGAGACCACGCTGCAGCCGCTGATCAGCAAGTTCGCGCTGCTGCAGCGCGACCTCGACGATGCGCGGCGCGAACTCGCGAGCCAGCGCAACAACCCGCTGTACCAGCAGTCGGCCGACGGCCAGCGCCGATCGAAGTACACCTTCGCGAGCTTCATCGGCAGCAGCCCGGCGGCGGTCGAGGTCAAGCGCCATGCGCGGCRCGCGGCGCAGTCGTCGAGCCCGGTGCTGCTGCTCGGCGAGACCGGCACCGGCAAGGAACTGCTGGCGCACGCGATCCATGCCGCCTCGGCGCGCGCCGCCGGCATGTTCGTCAGCGTCAACATCGCGGCCGTGCCCGACACCCTGCTCGAGGCCGAGTTCTTCGGCGTCGCGCCCGGCGCCTTCACCGGCGCCGACCGCAAGGCGCGCGAAGGCAAGTTCAAGCTGGCCGATGGCGGCACCCTGTTCCTCGACGAGATCGGCGACATGCCGCTCGGCCTGCAGGCCAAGCTGCTGCGCGCGCTGCAGGAGGGCGAGATCGAGCCCTTGGGCTCCAACAAGCTGGTCCCCTTCGATGCCCGGGTGATCGCCGCCACTTCGCGCGACCTGGCGGCGCTGGTGCGGGAAGGGCGCTTTCGCGAAGACCTCTACTACCGCCTCAATGTCTTGCCGGTGCGGGTGCCGCCGTTGCGCGAGCGGCGCGCCGACATTCCCGCGCTGGTCGAGACACTCGGCGAGGACATGGCGCTGCGCAGCGGCGAGGCACCGCCCGAACTCACGCCCGAAGCACTGGCCCTGCTCGCGGCCCAGCACTGGCGCGGCAACATCCGCGAACTGCGCAACGTGCTCGAGCAGGTGACCATGCGCAGCGACTCGCAGCGCATCGACGCCGCGCAGCTGGAGCGCATCCTGCGCGAGGCGGGCCAGGAGCAGATCGCGGCGGCCGAGCCGCTGCCGCGTGCGGCCGCCGATTCGGCCGAGGGCGTGGCGCTGCTGCGGCCGCTGGCCCAGCAGGTGGCGGAACTCGAACGCCGTGCGATCGCCGCCGCGATGGCCGCGACCGGCGGCAACAAGCTGGCGAGCTCGCGTCTCTTGGGCATCC
>NZ_JBFUCI010000411.1:0-5676 GCF_056405335.1 Variovorax sp. P1_H12_2 | reverse complement strand
TGATGCGGCCCGCGAGGCGCCTGCACTGGACACGCTGGTGCCGCAAGCCGATGCGGACGCCTACGACGTCAGGGAACTCATCGTGCAGGTGAGCGACGAAGCGGACTTCTTCGAATTGCAGTCCGACTTCGCCCCGAATGCGGTCATCGGCTTCGCGCGGGTCGATGGCCGCACCGTCGGCGTGGTGGCCAACCAGTCGTCGGTGCTGGCCGGCGTGCTCGACTGCGACGCGGCCCGCAAGATGGCGCGCTTCGTGCGCTTCTGCGACGCCTTCGGCATCGCGGTGCTCAGCTTCGTCGACACGCCCGGCTTCCTGCCCGGCGTCGCGCAGGAGCACGGCGGCGTGGCCCGGCACGTGGGCAAGTTGCTGTGCGCCTACGCGCAGGCCACAGTCCCGCTCGTGACGGTGGTGCTGCGCAAGGCCTTGGGCGGTGCGGGCGGTGCGATGGGATCGCGCGCGCTCGGCGCCGACCTGGTCTATGCCTGGCCCGACGCGCAGATCGGACTCCTGAACGCCCAGGGCGCCGTGGCGCTGGGCGACGATCCGCAAGCGGCGCAGCAACGCCTCGCGGCCGACGCTGCGGCGCGCCGCGGCGACATCGACGATGTCATCGTTCCGCGCCAGACCCGCGGGCACCTCGTGCAGGCGCTGGAACTGCTGGCGCAGAAGTCGTGTGCGCAGCCCTGGCGCAAGCACGCCAACCTACCTCTCTAGCCCCATGTTCTCCAAGATTCTGATCGCCAATCGCGGCGAGATTGMCTGCCGGATCATCAGGACGGCGCGCCGGATGGGCATCCGGACCGTGGCGGTGTATTCCGATGCCGACGCTCGGGCGCTGCACGTGCAGATGGCCGACGAGGCCGTCCACATCGGACCGGCGCCGGCGATCGAGTCCTACCTGGTGATGGACAAGATCATCGAGGCTTGCCGTCGCACCGGGGCCGACGCGGTGCAYCCGGGCTACGGCTTCCTCTCGGAGCGTGCGGCCTTCGCCACGGCGCTGAAGGCGGCCGGCATCGTGTTCATTGGACCGAACCCGGGCGCGATGGAGGCGATGGGCGACAAGATCGAATCCAAGAAGCGCGCCAGCGCGGCACGGGTCTCGACGGTGCCGGGCTACCTGGGCGTGATCTCGGACCCGGCCCATGCGGTGGAGATCGCCAACGAGATCGGCTATCCGGTGATGATCAAGGCCTCGGCCGGCGGCGGCGGCAAGGGCATGCGCATCGCGGCCTCGGCCGCCGAGGTGGCCGAGGGCTATGCGCGCGCCAAGTCCGAGGCGGCATCGTCCTTCGGGGACGACCGCGTGTTCGTCGAGAAGTTCATCGTCGATCCGCGCCACATCGAGATCCAGGTCCTGGGCGACAAGCACGGCAACGTGGTCTATCTCGGAGAGCGCGAATGCTCCATTCAACGCCGCAACCAGAAGGTGATCGAGGAAGCGCCGTCGCCGCTGCTCGACGAGGCCACGCGCAGGCGCATGGGCGAGCAGGCCGTGGCGCTGGCGCGCGCCGTGAACTACGACTCGGCGGGCACGGTCGAGTTCGTCTGCGGGCAGGACAAGTCCTTCTACTTCCTGGAGATGAACACGCGGCTGCAGGTCGAGCATCCGGTGACGGAACTGATCACGGGCATCGACCTGGTCGAGCAGATGATCCATGTGGCCGCCGGCGGCAAGCTGGCGTTCGCTCAGGAAGACATCCGGCTGAAGGGCTGGGCGGTCGAAAGCCGCGTCTATGCCGAAGACCCGACGCGCAACTTCATGCCTGCGACCGGGCGGCTCACCACCTACCGCCCACCCGTCGAAGGCCAGCACGATGGCGTCACGGTGCGCAATGACACCGGCGTGTACGAGGGCGGCGAGATATCGATCCACTACGACCCGATGATCGCCAAGCTGGTGACGCACGCGCCCACGCGGGCCGAGGCGATCGACCAGCAGGCGCTCGCGCTCGATGCCTTTGCCATCGAAGGCATCCGGCACAACATTGCATTCCTGTCTGCGCTGATGCGTCATCCGCGCTGGCGCGCCGGCAAGCTGTCGACGGCTTTCATTGCCGACGAGTTCAAGGGGGGCTTCGTGTTGCCGCCGCCTGAAGGACTCACGGCGCAACGCATGGCCGCGGTCGCTGCCTCGATGGACGCGCTGGCCGATGGGGGCGCCGCTGCAGTCGGGCGTCGTGTGGTGCTTCTGGGAGCTGCGGCGCACCGGGTCACGGTCGAGGGCCAGCGCGGCCACTGGCGCGTCGGCTTCGACGATCTGCCGGGGATCGTGCACGAGGTGATATCCGGTTGGATTCCGGGGCAGCCGGTCTGGAAGGGCTCGATCGACGGCGAGGCGGTGGCGATGCAGTTTCGCCGCACCGGCGACGGCGCCACGCTGGCCCATGCCGGCACGCAGGCCGAGGTCTGCGTGCTGTCGGCACGCGAGGCTGAACTGCTGGCGTGGATGCCGAAGCGGCAGCAGGCGGCCACCGGTTCCCAACTGCGCAGCCCGATGCCGGCGATGGTCGTCGCGATCTCCGCGGAAGTGGGCCAGGCCGTGGCGGCCGGCGATCCCCTGTGCGTCGTCGAGGCCATGAAGATGGAAATCACGCTCGGCGCCGAGCGCGCCGGTGTGGTGTCGAAGGTTCACGTGGGCCGCGGTGATGCGCTCGCGCTCGACGCGGTGATCATCGAATTCGAATGAATCCTGAGAGGCGGACTGTATGAAGATAGGCGTGCCGGCCGAGACTGTGCCAGGCGAAACCCGAGTTGCCGTGACCCCGGAGACCGCGAAGAAGCTCGTGGCGCAGGGCCATGTGGTGCGTGTGCAAGCGGGCGCGGGCGTGGCTGCGAGCGTGACCGATGCGGCGTACCAGGCCGCGGGGGCGGAGATCACGGATGCGGCGGGGGCSTTCGGCGCCGAGATCGTGCTCAAGGTGCGCACGCCGGACGAGCGCGAGAGCGCGCTGATGAAGCCGGGCACGGTGGTCATCGGCATGCTCAACCCSTTCGACGGRGCGGGGCTGCAGCGCCTGGCTGCCGCCGGSCTSACGGCCTTCGCGCTGGAGGCCGCGCCGCGCACCACGCGCGCGCAGAGCATGGACGTGCTCTCCTCGCAGGCCAACATCGCCGGCTACAAGGCCGTGATGATCGCGGCCGACCARTACCAGCGCTTCTTCCCGATGCTGATGACCGCCGCGGGCACCGTGAAGGCCGCSCGGGTSGTGATCCTGGGYGTCGGCGTGGCCGGCCTGCAGGCGATCGCGACCGCCAAGCGCCTGGGCGCGGTGATCGAGGCGTCCGATGTGCGSCCSWSSGTSAAGGAGCAGATCGAGTCGCTGGGCGGCAAGTTCATCGAGGTGTCCTACGACACCGACGAGGAGAAGGAAGCGGCGGTCGGYGTCGGCGGCTACGCCAAGCCGATGCCCGCGAGCTGGCTGGCGCGCCAGCAGGTSGARGTCGCCAAGCGCGTCGCGCTGGCCGACATCGTGATCAGCACCGCGCTGATCCCGGGGCGCGCGGCGCCGACSCTCATCACCGAAGACATGGTCAAGTCGATGAAGCCGGGCTCGGTGATCGTGGACATCGCCGCCGGCAAGGGGCCTGGCGGCGTGGGCGGCAACTGCCCCTTGTCCGAAGCCGACCAGACGGTGRTCAGGCACGGCGTGACCATCGTSGGCGAGACCAACCTGGCSGCGCGGGTGGCGGCGGACGCGTCGGCGCTGTATGCGCGCAACGTGCTCGACTTCCTCAAGCTGATCGTGGCCAAGGAGGGCRCGCTCAAGATCGACCTCGAGGACGACATCGTGGCGGCCTGCCGGATGGCGCARGACGGCCAGGTCACCAAGAACTAAGCGAACCCCCGGAGGAGAAGACATGGATCCCGTTTCCCATACCGTCATCAACCTGATCATCTTCGTGCTGGCGATCTACGTCGGCTACCACGTGGTGTGGACCGTCACGCCGGCRCTGCACACGCCGCTGATGGCGGTSACCAAYGCGATCTCGGCGATCGTGATCGTGGGCGCGATGCTGGCCGCGGCGCTGACCGAGWSCGGCCTGGGCAAGACCATGGGCGTGCTGGCGGTGGCGCTGGCCGCGGTCAACGTCTTCGGCGGCTTCCTGGTGACGCGGCGCATGCTCGAGATGTTCAAGAAGAAGGAYARRAAGGCRCCGGCCGCTGGCAAGGGGAATGCAGCATGAGCATGAACCTCGTCACGCTGCTGTACCTCGTTGCCAGTGTCTGCTTCATCCAGGCCYTSAAGGGCCTCTCCCACCCSACSACYTCGATCCGCGGCAACGTCTTCGGCATGGTGGGCATGGCGATCGCCATCCTGACCACCGCGGCGCTGATCGTGCAGCTGTCGGGCGGCAAGGCGATSGGCATGGCCTGGGTGCTSYTGGGCCTGGTGGTCGGCGGGGGCTACGGCGCCTACCGGGCCARGACGGTCGAGATGACSCARATGCCCGAGCTGGTGGCCTTCTTCCACAGCATGATCGGCCTGGCGGCGGTGTTCATCGCGGTGGCCGCGGTGGTCGAGCCCTGGGCCTTCGGCATCACGCCGGCGCCGGTGGCGGCCGCGGTCGGCATCAACACCCCCGACGGGGCCGCCATCATCGACGGCTTCCTGCGCTACGCGATCCCCGCGGGCAACCGGCTGGAGCTGTTCCTGGGSGCGGCCATCGGCGCGATCACCTTCAGCGGCTCGGTGATCGCCTTCGGCAAGCTGTCGGGCAAGTACAAGTTCCGCCTGTTCCAGGGCGCGCCGGTGGCCTTCCGCGGCCAGCACAAGCTGAACCTGGTGCTGGGCCTCCTGACCATCGCGCTGGGCCTGGTGTAYGTGGCCACCGAGAGCTGGAGCGCCTTCCTCGCGATGCTGGTGCTGGCCTTCGTGATGGGCGTSYTGATCATCATCCCGATCGGCGGGGCCGACATGCCGGTGGTGGTGTCGATGCTCAACAGCTACTCGGGCTGGGCGGCCGCGGGCATCGGCTTCAGCCTGAACAACGCGATGCTGATCGTGGCGGGCTCGCTGGTGGGCAGCTCGGGCGCGATCCTGAGCTACATCATGTGCAAGGCGATGAACCGCTCGTTCTTCAACGTGATCCTGGGCGGCTTCGGCGGCGAGGCGGCCACGGCGGCCACCGGCGCCCAGGAGCAGCGCCCGGTCAAGAGCGGCAGCGCCGACGATGCGGCCTACATGCTGAGCAACGCCGAGACGGTGATCATCGTGCCGGGCTACGGCCTGGCGGTRGCGCGGGCCCAGCACGCGGTGAACGAGCTGGCCGAGAAGCTCACCCACAAGGGGGTGACGGTGAAGTACGCGATCCATCCGGTGGCCGGGCGCATGCCGGGGCACATGAACGTGCTGCTGGCSGARGCCGAGGTGCCCTACGACCAGGTGTTCGAGATGGAGGACATCAACGGCGAGTTCGCGCAGGCCGACGTGGCGATCATCCTGGGGGCCAACGACGTGGTGAACCCGGCGGCGCTGCAAAAGGGCACGCCGATCTACGGCATGCCGATCCTGGAGGCCTACAAGGCCAAGACGGTGATCGTGAACAAGCGTTCCATGGCCGCGGGCTACGCCGGGCTGGACAACGARCTGTTCTACATGGACAAGACCATGATGGTCTTCGGCGACGCCAAGAAGGTGGTCGAGGACATGGCCAAGGCGATCGAGTAGCTC
>NZ_JBFUCI010000410.1:0-5719 GCF_056405335.1 Variovorax sp. P1_H12_2 | reverse complement strand
CTCGTCGCCCAGGGCGATATCTCGCAGCCGGGCCCGGGCGCGGCCTGGTTCCGGCTCGCGGTGCCGCTGGTGGCCGGCGTGCCGAACTCGCCGGCGATGCGCGCCGCCGCCGCGTCCGACTTCGGCAACGGGGTCAGCTGGTTGCTGCCGGTCGAACGCTACATGTTTTCCAATGCCGACCTGAGCCTGCACCTGCATCGCCAGCCGGTGGGCGATTGGATCGGCCTCGCCGCGGAAACACAGGCGCATGGCAGCGGTGCCGGCACCACGCTGTCGCGGCTCTACGACGAGCAGGGCCCGATCGGCGTCGCCGTCCAGACGCTGGTCTTGCGCGATCGCGACGCCGCGTAGGTCTCCCGAAGCCCCCCTTCGCAATGCTGGAACACGGGCGGCGACGCCCGTGGCATCCTCTGTCGGCGATTTCCGCAGGCAGCTCGAGGAGAGATTCCATGGTCGAAGGCAAAGTGGTTCTGGTCACCGGCGCGGGGGGCGGCATCGGCCGCGACATCGCGCTTGCCATGGCGGCCCACGGCGCGCGCGTGGTGGTCAACGACATCGGTGCCGCGCTCGACGGCGCCGGCCACAGCGCCGGGCCGGCCCAGCAGGTGGTCGACGAAATCCATGCCCTGGGCGGCGGGGCCGTGCCCAACGCCGACAGCGTGGCCGATGCCGCCGGTGCGGCGCGCATGGTCCAGTGCGCGGTCGACAACTTCGGCCGCATTGACGCCGTGGTCAACAACGCCGGCATCCTGCGCGACCGCTTCTTCCACAAGATGTCGGTCGACGAATGGGACGCGGTGATCAAGGTTCACCTCTACGGCAGCTACTACGTCAGCCGTGCCGCCGCGGTCTTCTTCAAGGAACAGGCCTCGGGCGCGATGGTGCACATGACCTCGACCTCGGGGCTGATCGGCAACTTCGGCCAGGCCAACTATGCGGCCGCCAAGCTCGGCATCACGGCGCTGTCGAAGTCGATCGCGCTCGACATGCTCAAGTTCAACGTGCGCTCCAACTGCATCGCGCCGTTTGCCTGGAGCCGCATGATCGGCGCCATCCCGACCGACACGGAAGAGCAGCGGGTGCGCGTCGCCAAGATCCAGCAGATGACGCCTTCGAAGATCGCGCCGCTGGCGGTCTACCTCGCCAGCGATGCGGCGCACGAGGTCAACGGCCAGATCTTCTCGGTGCGCAACAACGAGATCTCGCTGATCAGCCAGCCGCGCCCGGTGCGCTCGATCCACCGCTCCGAAGGCTGGACGCCGCAGACCATCGCCGAGCACGCCATGCCGGCGATGCGCGCCAGCTTCTACCCGCTCGACCGCTCGGCCGACGTCTTCAGCTGGGACCCGGTCTGACGAGCCCCCACGCTCCCTCACTTCGTGTGTCGCTGCCCCCCGAGGGGGCCGCAGGCCGCCTTGGGGCGGCCCGGCGCCGGCCTGATCTGACGAGCCCCCACGCTCCCTCACTTCGTGTGTCGCTGCCCCCCGAGGGGGCCGCAGGCCGCCTGCCGGCCTGATGCGGGTTGGTTTTAGCGGGACAATCCGCGCGTGAATCTTCATTTCGACCTGTTCGACCTCAAGCTCTTCGCCTATGTGGCGGAGGCGCGCAGCCTGACGCGCGGCGCCGACAAGGCCTGCATCTCGCTCGCGGCCGCCTCCACCCGCATCAAGCAGATGGAGGAAGCCATCGGCGGCAAGCTGCTGCACCGCACCGCGCAGGGCGTGAACATGACCGCGGCCGGCGAGGCCCTGCTCTACCACGCCAAGCGCGTGATGCAGCAGATGGAGCACCTGCGCATCGACATGCAGGACTTCGGCAAGGGCATCAAGGGCCATGTGCGGGTGTTCGCCAACACCACCTCGATCACCGAATACCTGCCCGAGAAGCTGGCCGGCTTCCTCACGCAGCATCCGGCGGTGCAGGTCGACCTGCGCGAATACCTGAGCGAAGAGATCGTGCGTTCGGTGGCCGACGGCGGCGCCGACATCGGCATCCTGGCCGGCGACGTTCACACCGGCGACTTCGACGCCCGGCCCTTCGGCCGCAACCAGCTGGTGCTGGTGGTGCCGACGGCGCATCGCTTCGCCGAGACGTCCGCGATGGCCTTCGTCGACACGCTCGAGGAGCAGCACGTGGGCCTGCACCACGCCAGCGCGATCCACCGCTTCCTGCTGCGCAAGGCCGAGCTCGCCGGCCGCGGCTACAGCCCGCGGATCCAGGTCGGCAGCTTCGAGGCCATCTGTCTCATGATCGAGGCCGGGGTCGGCGTCGGCGTGCTGYCGGCCTCGTCGGCGCGCCGCCTATCGCGCGCGCTGCGCATCACGACCGTGCCRCTCACGGATGCCTGGGCCGAGCGCGAGCTCAAGATCGTCGCCCGCAGCCGCGAGCAGCTGCCGGCCTCCGCGCGTGAACTCTTCGACTACCTCGCGCAGCCACCCGAAGCGCCCTGACACTGCATGTCCGCCGACCCGAAATCGCTGCGCCTGTTCGTGGCCGTGGCCGACCACGGCAGCATCAGCGAGGGCGCCAAGCGCTGTCACATCGCGCTGGCGGCCGCCAGCAAGCGGATTTCCGACCTCGAGTCGCGGGCCCGGCTGCCGCTGCTGGTGCGCCACGCGCGCGGCGTCACGCTCACCTCGGCGGGCCACGGACTGCTGCTGCATGCGCGCGCCGTGCTGTCGGCCATGGACCGGCTCGGTGCCGAACTCGACGATTTCCAGAACGGCGTGGCGAGCGTGGTCAGCATCACGGCCAACGCGTCGGCCATCGCCCAGTTCCTGCCGGCCCAGATCGGCTCCTTCCTGCGGCTGCACCCGGTGCTCAAGATCGACCTGCAGGAACGCGCCAGCACCGAGGTGGTCAAGGCCGTGCTGGGCGGCCTGGCCGACATCGGAGTGATCGAGGGCCACACGCCGGCCGAGGGCCTCGAATGCCTGCCCTACCGCAGCGACGAACTGGCCGTGGTGGTGGCGCGCGACCATCCGCTGGCCCGGCGCCGGCGCATCGGCGTGGACGAGGTGCTGCGCCACGACCATATCGTGGTGCGCGAAGGCACGGCGCTGCACCGCGTGCTGCTGAGCGCCGCGCTCGAGGCGCAGGTGCCGCTCAAGGTCCGCATGCAGGTCGGCAGCTTCGACATGGTGTGCCGCATGGTCGAGCAAGGCGTCGGCATCGGCGTGCTGCCCTTCGCGGCGATCCTGCCCCAGCTGCAGATCCTGCGGCTGCGCTGCCTGCGGCTCGATGCCCCCTGGGCGGTGCGCCGGCACCTGCTGTGCGTGCGGCGCGAGCAGGACCTGACCGCCGCGGCGCGCTCGGTGCTGGAGCACCTTCGAACCCCGGACCCGGCCTGACTGGCTCCCACGCTCCCCACTTCGTGGGGTTCGCTGCCCCCGGGGAAGGCAGCAGTCCGCCCGTCCGTGYGAAGTGTGGGGAGCGGCAGTTGCGGGTTGTGGATCGCCAGTGACATCAAGAACCTCGGCAATCACTGCGACTGCCGCTCGAGGCGGTCATTCCTGCAGTTGCTGCGCTTTTCCCACTCGCCGGTTGAAGTTGCCAAGATGCGCTTGCAGACGAACGCCCGCATTCGAGTGAATCGAACAGCCGGGTTGGGCCCGATCTCCGCCCGCTGCAGCTTCTTCTCAGCGCCCTCCAGCATCAAGCGAAGCTCGCCACCCTCGTCATAAATGACCCCGAGCCAGCGACTTCTTGACACCGGCTCAACGACCAGCGGCGGCCAGCTGGGGAGCGAGCAAGCGGCCCAGAGCGACGATGAGTGCTGCCGTGCCCAGATTCCAGATCAGGATCATCATGGTCGCGTCCAGGCTGTGGAAAATCGACATCGCCGTCGCACAGATCGCGGCCACGGCGAGGCCCCCTGTCAGCGAGACCGTGCTGACCGACAGCAGCGCCCCGTGGCGCAGCATGGCGAACATGGCCAGTGACAGCGGCAGGCTGGTCATCAGCACCGTGGCGAAGCATCGTGCCGTCTCGCCGAGCTGGACGCCATCGGGGCCGACGCTGACCCAATTCACCAGGCAACCGTACCCGAGGGTGCTCATCCACACGATCAGCGCAGGCACCGGCAGCAGCGCTCAGCCACGCGTCCGGTCAGGCAGATTCAGCATGAACGAGGCGACGGCCGCCAGCACACCGGTCAGCAGGGAGGCGGCCGTCCCGACGATGAAATCAACCTGCTTCAGTCGCTCAGCCAAGTCGGGGCGTACACCGTGGCCCACGGCCAACAACCCGAAGATCAGCGCCGGAAGCAGCAGCCACAGCGCCGCCCGTAGCACAGGCGGCCGAAGGCGGCGCACCGGCCGCGCATCAGCCACCATTGCGTCAATGAGATCGTTCGTCTTGATCATGATCCGGCAGGCCCATTGAACAGCTTGCGCAGGTTCTTGATGCGGCGGTAAGTTGCCACCTTCAAGGCAGCAACCGACATTCCGCTGACCGTGGCGGCCTCGCGCAGCGACATCTCCTGCAATTTCATCAACTTGATGGCGTCGCGTTGCCCTGGCGGCAAGCGCTCGACCGCGTCGTGCACTGCCGCAAAGTCCACACCCTCTCCAAAGTAGTTCGCTTCGGCGGCCGCCAAGGTTTCGTGTTCTGGTGCCAGCGACGTCTCGTGCTGTGCCGCGCGGCCTTGGCGACGGAGCCGATCGACGATGCGCCGGTGCGCGATCGCCACCAGCCAGGGGCCGAAGGGGCGGCTCGGATCGTAGGTATGGCGAATGGAATGCACGGTGAGCAGGACATCTTGCACCGTGTCCTCGATGTCGCTGCGATCGCGGTGCGCTTTTGCTGCCAGTGAACGCAGGTACGGCGTGATCTCGTCGAGCAGGCGTCGATAGGCCTCTTGTTCACCCACTTGGGCACGCGCCATCAGAATGGCCCAGTCGAACTCGCGCCCCGGGACGGACCCCTCGGGCGCGCGTTCTCCCTGGACATCGGTCGCCTCGGTCGACGATGCGGCGCGGCCGACGATTTTCAATGCGTGAATTCGATCGAGGTTGCTCTTCACACAGCGCACGATAGCTCGCAACGCGGCACGCCGACGCAACTATTTTTCTTGCGCGGTGCGTAACCTTTCACCGCGCTGTGGCGAACTATTGATTGTCGGTCTCAATGGGAGACCGCTACGCGAAAGGTCGAACCATGAGTCGTCAATTGTTCGCAGGTTCCGTTCTGTCTACCGCACTCGGACTTGTGTTGGCCGCATCAGGGATGTCGGCGCAGGCGCAAGGCACGGACATGAGCAAGATGCCGCAAGTCGTCAAGGACAACATGGCGCGCATGCAAAGCAACAAGCTGGAGAAGTGCTACGGCATCAACGCCATCGCCAAGAACGACTGCGCCGAGGGCGCGCACTCCTGTGCCGGTCAGTCCACGCAGGCGCGTGACCCCAAGTCCTTCGTGCTGCTGCCGGCCGGTGACTGCAGCAAGATCCAGGGCGGAAGCATGAAGGCGAGTTGATTGCCGTGGCCGCAGTGGGTGACGCACGCAGCGCGGTGCCGGTCGCCGCGGGGATCGGGCTGCGCTTCCAACACCACGAGGCGGTGCTCGATACACGGCCCGCAGTCGCATGGCTGGAGGCGCATACCGAGAACTACATGGGCGGCGGCTCCTCCATCCGCACACTCGCGGCAATCCGGCGCGACTATCCTGTTTCCCTGCACGGTGTGGGTCTGTCCCTGGGGAGCGCAGAGGGGCTGGACGC
>NZ_JBFUCI010000409.1:0-5773 GCF_056405335.1 Variovorax sp. P1_H12_2 | reverse complement strand
GCGCTTTCAGCGGGTCTGAAATCGACGACCAACTATGGTTCCGTGTTGAACCAGACGCCGATGAAGACTTTCGTGCAAGAGCGATTTCCTGCGGTGCTCTTGGCAACCAACCCGTTCCGGACGAGCGTCCTGGACATCAGCGATCGACAGCCGATGTTCGCTCGCCTTTTCGAAGAGCATCCGCGGACCCGCCGCTTGTTGCTGGCATGCGATGCGCTCAAGAGCGAGCATGTCGCAACCGGTGACCCGGATCTGTTGACGGCCTACTGGAAGCTCAGGGCCCAGATACCCAAGAAGTTCTGAAGACCCTGCACGAGAGTTCCTTGGGCGCGCGGTCCGAAGGCTGCTGATTCAGTTGCCGGTCGCCAGCTGAATGATTTCCCGCCGCCCCTCCAGCGCCTGCGCATGCATCGCGCGAAACAACGCATCCAGCTGCCGCGCAAAGCGCTCGGGCCGGAACAGGGCCGAAGCCGGCACGCGCTCGGCCAACGCAGCGCGCAGTGCCTGCCGCCGCGGCGCATCCTGTGCCAACGCAATCGCCAGTTCCCGATAACCAGCACTGTCCGCGGCCACCAGTTCCCCCAATCCGACCGCGTGCAGCAGGCTCGCCGCCATGCGGCTCACGAAGGTCTCGCCCGCGCGCGTGACCAGCGGCACGCCGGCGCGCAGCACGTCGCTGGCCGTGGTGCCCGAGTTGTAGGGAAAGGTGTCGAGCGCAATATCGGCCAGTGCGATCCGCGCCTGATGCACGGCCAGCGGGCGGCGCTCGGCGAAGACCAAGCGCTCGGGCGCCACGCCGCGTCGGGCGGTTTCGTCGCGCAGGCTCTGCGCGGTCGTCTCGGAACCGGGAGGCGCCAGCCACAGCACACTGCCGGGCACCGCCTGCAGGATGTGGCACCAGTCGTCCCACAGCTGCGGGGTGAGCTTGAAGATCTGGTTGAAACTGCAGAACACCAGCGCGTCTTCGGGCAGGCCTTCGTCGGCGCGGCTCGGCGGCGCCGGCAGCGGATGCAACGCGCCGTTGGGCTGGTAGCACTCGGGCATCAGCGCCAGCGTTTCGCTGAAGTGGTGCGCCAGGGCCGGCGGCGTGGCGACAGCGTCGCCGATCACGTAGTCGGCCAGGCGCGGCTCGCCCAGGCTGCCGATGTAGCCGAGCCAGGAGGCGATCACGGGAGCAGGGCGAAGGGCGGTGATCCCGAGCCGCGCGTGGGTGGTGTAGCCGGTCAGGTCGACCAGCACGTCGATGTCGTCGTCGCGGATACGCCGCGCGGCATCGAGGTCGTCCATGGCGCTGATGTCGGTGAAGTGGTCGGCCGCTTGCTGCAAGGCGCGGCGCTGCGCGTCGTCGGCCGGCGGGCCGTAGGCGTAGAGGAACACTTCCGACAGCGCGCGATCTTGCGCGGCGATCACCTCGGTCACCAGGTGCGCGACCGGATGGTTGCGGAAGTCGGCCGACAGGTAGCCGATGCGCAGGGCACCCTCGCGCGGCGTGGCGGCGGCGACCAGCGGCGGCTGCGCCAGGGCCCAGTCCCAGCGCTGCCGGGCAAAGCGCCGCGCCGCGCTGCGCTGCAGTTCGGCACTGCTTTCGGGCAGGGCCAACAGGTAGAGGGGCGCCAGTTCGCTGGGCTGCTCCCGGTCCAGTGCCGAAATCAGGTCGCGGGCGGTCGGCCGGCCGTCGGGCCGCCAGTCCGCGACATCGCGGCGCAGGCCAAGCGCGTTGCCGATGTACCTGGGATTGTGCGGATCGAGGACGATGGCCTGCCGGTAATACCGCAGCGCTTCCTCGGGGCGCTTCAGGCGCTTGAGCAAGTCGGCCAGGTTGCCGATCGCCGGCAGGAACCGGGGCAGCAGACGCAGGGCCTCTCGATAGCATGGCTCAGCGGCTGCGAGATCCTTGCGGTTCTCCAACTCGTAGCCCAGGTTGGTGTGGGCGTTGACGTAGTCGGGCTTGGCAGCGAGTGCTTGCCTATAGCAATGCAGGGCTTCGTCCCGGCGGCTCGCCTGGAAGCTGCGGGCCAGCAGGTTGCCGAGATTGTTCCAGGCCGTGGCCTGCAACGGGTCCAGCGCCACGGCCCGCCGATAGGCGGCCTCGGCGTCCTCGGGTCGACGCAGCGCGTTCAGCGTCATGCCGAGGTTGGTATGGGCATCGGCACCGGCGCCCGCCGCGATCGCCGCCTGCAGGTAGTTCGCGGAGGCCGGAAGGTCCCCCTGCAGGAAGCACGCCACGCCCAGCAATGACAGGCCATCCCGATGGCTGGGCGCCAGCGGCAGCAGCTTGTCGCGGCAAAGAACAATGACTGCGTTCCACTGGCTTTGCCGATACAGCGCCAGGGCTTGTGCATAGAGTGCGTCGGGCCCCGCCGGTCTCGGCGCCGCCGCGAAGCGGGAAAACAGCGGGTGCGGCTTGGGGGAGCGGGGTCGGTTCATGCGTACGGCGATGCGGGGGCGACACCCATCGTAGTGGCGGGCCGCCTTCGTCCGCGGAGCGCTTCGACCAACGCGCAGCGTCTGCTGAAGATCGAGAAAGGTACTGCGGCAGGGCGCGCAGTTTCCCTGCAATTGACAGCCAGATCGCCTGCCGGGCCCGATGTTCAGACCCGCCGCGCAGCCGCGCCGCGTGGTCGCGTTCCCTGCGCGAGGTTTTTGGCAGTTTCAGAACAGTCTGATTTCCGGCGGCAGCCTGACGCCGGATCATCGACGCTTCAGATTGCGGTTGCACGCGCACGTCCCGGCCCAGGCGGCCGGGGACTCGCATCCGTGGGCCCGCATGCCGCTGCGCCCGGCTGGCGCGCCGCGAGGTTTCGCATTCGCGATCGATCCTCCTGCACTTCCTTCGTCTTCGAGATCGACCATGAAATTTTTCCACCCGTTTTTCGTGACTCTCGTCATGGATGGCTCGGCCGGCGGCGCTTGCGCGTCTGAGGCCGGTGTGCTGTTGCGAGGTCACGCATGAAACCGACGGCATCGTCCGCACGATTCGTCGCTGCCGGGGGCCGGCTGGGGCGAATCCCTGAACTCCGCCAGCTCTTCGAGGCCGGACGCGACTATCTGCAGGGCAGGGCGTCCCTGTACCAACTGCACGCACGGGTGTGCCGTTGTCGACTGCTCGCCAAGGCGGCGGGCTCGGCGCCGGCCGTGCTCGCGCTGCTCGACGAATGGGCCGGCAGGGTCGAGCGGCGCTGGAGCGCGTGGGCGATCGAGGCCAGGGCCCAGGCCGAGGAGGAGTTCCGCGCCTGGCTGCGCGGGCAGCTGGTCTTCGACCGCGGCGCGGTCGATGCGCGCGCTCAGAGCTTCAGTGCCTGCGCGTAACCCGTGAGCTCGAGGTAGCCGCGGCCCACCGGCTGGCCGCCGGCGTCCAGCAACTCGCTCAGGCCTTCCCAATACACCGTGCCGGTCGAGCCCTGGCCGTCGAGCTCCTGGTCGTCGAGCAGGGCGCGCACCGTGAAGGCGCCGGCAGGCGTGTGGATGCGCCAGCGCGTCGGATAGGCGGCCCGCGTGCGGGGGCTGGTCCAGTGGGCCTCGGCCTCGAAGCGCAGCGCGTCCGGGCCGAACACCTGCAGCCGGCCATCGGCCGTGCGCAGCGAGCCGCCGTGCCACAGTGCTGAGCCGTCGCGACGGCGCAGCCTGAAGGCCGTCAGCGCGCCGCCATCGAAGAGGTTCATGCCGATCCAGTCCCAGCCGACGGCCTCGGGGTGCAGCAAGGCCTCGCTCCACTCGTGGTCGAGCCAGGCACGGCCCTGCACCTCGAAGCGCCGGCCTTGCAGGCTCAGGCTGCCCGAGACCGCGAGTTGCGGCTCGCTGTAGTAGTAGCTGGCCTGGTCGGGCTCGGGGCCCTTGCGCGAGAGGCCAGCACTGCCTTGCAGCAGCACCGGCTGGGTCGGGTCGAAGCGCAGGTCGAGCGCGAAGCCCGCGGCGGGCAGGCGGGCCGCGTAGCCCTGGCCGTCGCGCTTGAGCGACCAGTCGCGCAGCCGGACGTCGGTGTCGGCTTCGGAGGCGGATGCCACGCCGAAGCCTTCGCGCGCGATGCGCTGGTCGTGCCACAGCCGGCGTCCCTCGAGGTCGGTGATGGCGGCGTGCGCGAAGATCAGCTGCCGCGCCGCGAAGGCGGACTGGATCGACTGGGCGGCGTCGACGCGCGAGCGGAAGAAGGTGAGCTGGAAGCCGAACTCGCGCGTGCCGGCCTGCGCCTGGCCCGTGATGTACCACCACTCGGTGCGCAGCTCGGGGTGGCTGCCGAAGTCGCGCGGGAATTGCAGCACGCGCGGCGGCAGGGCCCAGGCCGCCGGGCCGGCGAGCGCCGACAGCAGCACGGTGCGGCGCGACAGGCCAGGGGACCGCATCGGCAGCCTTGTCACCAGTCCTCCTTGACCGCCATCACGGCGTCGTGGTCCGCGGCCGCGCGGCCGGCGAGCCAGGCCGTGACCGTGCCGGCCGCGACCACCGCGGCGCACAGCGCGGACAGCCGCGCCCAGGGCACCTGCAGGTCCATCGTCCAGTGGAAGCTCTGCGGGTTGACGACGTGCACCAGCACCACCGACACCGCGAGCCCGAGCGCCAGCCCGGCGACGGCGCCGATCGCAGTCCAGGCCGCGCCTTCGCCGGCGACGATCGCGAGCACCTGTGTGCGCGTGAAGCCCAGATGCGCGAGCAGGCCGAATTCCTTGCGCCGCGCCAGCACCTGGGCGCTGAAGCTGGCCGCGATGCCGAACAGGCCGATTGCGATTGCCACCGCCTGCAACCAGTAGGTGACCGCGAAGCTGCGGTCGAAGATGCGCAGCGAGGTGGCGCGGATCTGGGCCACCGAGGACATCTCGATCGGCTCGGCCGCGCCGAGCTCGCGCGCGGCCAGGGCCCGCACCGCCTCCTGCACCGCGCCCTCGGCCGCGCCGGGCGCGAGCCACAGCGCGACGTCGCTGACCCCGGCCTCGCCGGTCAGGCGCTCGAAGTCGCGGGCGTCGATCGTGACGGCGCCGAATTGCCGCACGTAGTCGCGCCAGATGCCGGCGACGAAGAACACCGGCGGCGAGGCACCGCGGCGCTCGCGCTGCGGACCCCAGGCGCGCGCGAGCGGCTCGAAGGCCGTGCCGGGCCGGGCCCCGTAGAGCTCGACCATCGCCTCGCTGACGTAGATCCCGACCTGTCCGGGCGGCACCGGCAGCGCGGCGCCGGTCAGCGGCAGCGAACGCCCGACGTCGTCGTCCAAGGTGCGCGCGATCAGCGTCACYGCGGGCCGCGACGGATCGATCAGCAGTGCGCGCGTGCGCAGCGTGCCGGTGCGCGCCACGCCGGGCAACTGCGCCAGGGCCTGCACGAAGGCCGGCGCGAAGAGGGCCTGCTCGCTGCCGGAGCCCGCGCCCGCGGCGTTGCGCAGGTACAGGTCGGCCGGTAGCACGATGTCGAGCCAGTGCGTGACCGAGTCGCGAAAGCTCGCGACCATCACGGTGAGCGCGACGGCGAGGCTGAGGCTCGCGACCACGCCGCTGACCRCCACCGCGGCGGTGCCGCGCATGCGCCGGGCGCGCTCGATCGCCAGCAGCGGCAGCAGGCGCTGCGCGGCCAGCGGCGCGAGCCGGTCATAGACCCCCGCGATCAGCCACGGCAGCGCGCCGATGCCGCCGACCAGCAGGAAGCCGACCGAGAGGTAGGCGGCGATCGGGATGCCGAAGACCGCCGGTGCCGTGGCCAGGGCGACGCCGGCGGCGATCAGCAGCAGCGCGATGCGATGCGCACCGCCGCCCGCCGGCGCGGCGCCCAGGCCCTTGAGCCCTTGAGC
>NZ_JBFUCI010000408.1:0-5783 GCF_056405335.1 Variovorax sp. P1_H12_2 | reverse complement strand
AACGCCAGGATCGGCCGCAACTCGATCGTTGGCGCCGGCAGCGTCGTCACCGAGGGCAAGGAATTTCCGGACAACTCGCTGATCATCGGCTCGCCCGCCAAGGTGGTGCGCACGCTCGACGATGCGGCCGCCGCCAGGCTGCGGCAGAGCGCCGAGCACTATGTTGAAAACGGCCGTCGCTTCGCGAAGGGCCTCAAGAAGATCGCCTGAAAGGGCGGGAGAGCGAGTTCCCATTGAGCGAGTTGCACAAGTTCCTGTTCGACGGCATGCCGGTGCGCGGCATGATCGTGCGCCTGACCGATGCCTGGCAGGAGATCCTGGCGCGGCGCGCGTCCAACAGCGCCACGGGCGCCTATCCGGCCCCGGTGGCCGAGCTGCTGGGCGAGATGACGGCCGCCGCCACGCTGATGCAGGCCAACATCAAGTTCAATGGCGCGCTGATCCTGCAGATCTTCGGTGATGGGCCGGTCAAGGTCGCGGTCGCCGAAGCCAAGCCCGACCTGAGCGTGCGCGCCACCGCCAAGGTGGTGGGCGAGCTGCCCGCCGATGCGCGCCTGCCCGAGATGGTGAACGTGAGCAACAAGGGCCGCTGCGCGATCACGCTCGACCCCAAGGACAAGCTGCCGGGCCAGCAGCCGTACCAGGGTGTGGTGCCGCTGTTCGGCGACCGCGGCGAGAAGCTCGGGCGCCTGAGCGAGGTGCTGCAGCACTACATGCTGCAAAGCGAGCAGCTCGACACCACGCTGGTGCTGGCGGCCGACGACAAGGTGGCCGCGGGGCTGCTGATCCAGCGTCTGCCGGTCAAGGGCGAGGCCAACCTCGAGGGCACCTCCGGCAGCGACCACGACCAGGCCAACGAAGACCAGATCGGCCGCAACGAGGACTACAACCGCATCTCGATCCTGGCCTCGAGCCTGACCAGGGACGAATTGCTGACGCTCGACGTCGACACCATCCTGCGGCGCCTGTTCTGGGAAGAGAAGCTGCTGCGCTTCGAGCCGCAGGCCGGCTTGCTGGGGCCGCATTTCGCCTGCACCTGCGGCCGCAGCCGGGTCGCGAACATGATCCGCGGGCTTGGCATGGAGGAGGCCGAGAGCATCCTCGCCGAGCGCGGCGACATCGAGGTCGGCTGCGACTTCTGCGGCAAGCAGTACCGCTTCGATGCGGTCGATGCGGCCCAGATCTTCACCGCACCGGGCGACCAGATGCCCGGGAGCGCGGTGGTTCAGTAGGGGGCGCCACCCAGAGGCGCGTGCGCCAGTCGGCGGATGGCTGGCGACCCACGCTTCGGTGAGACAGAATGCGGGTGCAGGGCAGCACCGCTTGGTCCTGCCCAGTTCCATCGCCCATCGTTCGACGACCACTGCGGCCAGCAGCGCCGCTCGGAGAAGCTCTCATGTCTCTTCTTGTCGTTGGCCTCATCCTGTTTTTCGGCATTCATTCGGTGTCGATCGTCGCCCCGGCCTGGCGCGATGCGCAGGTCGAACGACGTGGCGAGCGGCTCTGGAAAGGCATCTACGCCCTGGTTTCGCTCGTCGGGCTGATCGTGCTCATCCATGGCTACGGCGTCGCCCGCCAGTCCCCTGTGGTCCTCTACACGCCGCCACCCGCGCTGCGGCATGTCGCGCTGCTGCTGATGCTGCCGGTGTTTCCACTGCTGTTTGCGGCCTACCTCCCCGGGCGCATACAGCGAGCGGCCAGGCACCCCATGCTGCTCGCCGTGAAATTCTGGGCGGTGGCGCACCTGCTGGCCAATGGCACGCTGGCCGACGTGCTGCTGTTCGGCGCCTTCCTCGTCTGGGCCGTGGCCGACCGGATTTCCGTCAAGCGCCGTGCCGTGCCGCACCGCGTGCCGGGAGCCCCGCCGGGTGCGCTGAATGATGTGGTGGCGCTCGTCGGCGGCCTCGTGGTGTACGTGGTGTTCCTGTTCCGGGCTCACGTGTGGCTGACTGGCGTATCGCCGCTCGGCTAGGCGGCTTGCCGAAGCGCCCAGTCGATGACAACATGAGCGACGTAGACCAGGAGGCCCCGATGGACGACGAGACACTCAACCTCAGCATTCGGAAGTTTCTCAAGATGGTCGGCGTCAACTCGCAACGCGACATCGAGCAGGCGGTGGCGAAGGCCGTCGCCGCCGGCGCCGTTGCCGAGACCCTTGCCGCCACCATGACCCTGGAGATCCCGCAACTGGGTCTCAAGGTCAAGTTCGACGGCGACATCAAGCTGCAGTGACATCCCACTCCAACGGCCTTTCCGGGTACGCGCTGGCGCCCAGCGCCCTGCGACGAGCGTGAGGCCTTCCACCGGAGGACGCCATGGGCGAAAGATCCCGAATCGACGACGCACGCTTTGCGCAAGCCGTGCAGCTCGTCGCCGCGGCCGTGTCCGCCAATTCGCTGAGCAGCGATCGCAGCTTCGATGCGCCCACTCACCAGGACGTCATTCGCGTGGCGCTGGTTCGTGCGTATCTCACGCTGGGAGATGCGCGCGACGAGATCGAAGAGCAGGCGCGCAGTCCGGATTGACCCGCGCTTGCCAGACCCCCGGCAGGGGTCGCAACGTCAAGGAGACTGCCATGGAACTGACTACCGTCCCGATCGACAAGCCGGCCGATCTCAACGTCATCCTCGGCCAGTCGCACTTCATCAAGACGATCGAAGACTTGCACGAGGCGATCGTGCAGACCGTGCCTCAGATGAAGTTCGGCATTGCATTCTGCGAGGCCAGCGGGCCCGCCCTGGTGCGTCGGACCGGCAACGATGCGGAACTCGTCGCGCTGGCCCAGAAGAACGCCCTGGCGCTGAGTTGCGGCCATTGCTTCATCGTCTTCATGACCGATGGATTCCCGGTCAACATCCTGAACGCCATCAAGGCAGTGCCCGAGGTATGCGCCATCTACTGCGCGACCGGCAATCCGGTGGAAGTCATCGTGGCGGACACGGGAAGCGGGCGTGGGATTCTCGGCGTTGTCGATGGCGTCAAGAGCAAGGGCATCGAAACCGAGTCCGACGTCCAAGCACGCAAGAAGATGCTGCGCCAGTTCGGCTACAAGCTCTGAGCAACGAGGGCTGGCGCCTATGGCCCGGAACCCGCCGTCTCGAAGCCGCTGAACCGGATGTCCGGCGCGCTCGTGTTGTGGCGCGACGGCATCGTGCGGCCGAAGCGGACCTGCGCCGCCTCGAGCGTGGAGACCGAGGGCAGATCCTGCGTCTGCATGGCCGAGGAGGGCGTGGCCTGCCAGCTCAGCGCGCTGACGTCGGCGTTGTCGGCCGTCACGTACATCGAGCGCAGCACTGCGAAGGGCTGGTCGTGGCGGGTTGGCGGCGCAAGGGCCACATCGAGCGCGGTGCGCGTCCGGCTGATCTCCGCGACTTTCACGTCCGCCCGCCCGCCGCCGACGAAGCGCAGGCGGAAGGCGAGCGGCTGGGTCCTGACCTCGATCGAGGCGATGTTCACCACCGGCCGCCCGTCCGTCTCGACCGGCCCCATCAGGAAGGACGAGCCGTAGACGCCGTCGCCGAAGCGGGCCAGGGGCAGCGGCTTGAGGCGCCAGTAGCCGTCGGCCGGGTACATCACGATCGCCTCCAGCGGCTTGGCGCCGGGCTTCTTGGCGAAGACCTGCAGCAGGTGGATGTCGTCCTCCGACCGCTGGCCCACGCGCACCGGCACTCGGTGAGGGCGCCAGAAGGTGGGCAGCGTGATGCCGACGATCATCCATCGGCTGCCGTCATGGAGCACCACGCGACGCGGCTTGAAGGCGTAGCTCGGATCGGTGGGATGGGCGCCGCCGTCGAAGTTGCAGTTGGAGAAATCGGGCGCGGTGGTGTCGGCTCCGATGCCGGCCAGGTAGGGCGGTTGCAGCGCTTCGACGCGAAAGCGCGCGATGCCGCGGCCGCTCAATGCCAGCGACACGTTGTCTTCCTCGGCGCAGGCGGTCGGCCGGGTCTTGTTCTCGACCGTGACGGTGGCGGGCGCGGCGGTCGCGCCGGCGCCGAGCCAGAGGACGGAAGCGCAGAAGGCGATGCGCAGGCAGGCGTGGGTCATGCAGCGGTGCCGGCTTCGCGGCGCCGGCCGAGGAGAGCGGTGAAGAGCCGATGTTCGCACGCCGGGTCGGAGCACTTGTCGCAGCTCCAGGGCGCGACGCTTCGGCCGCCGCCGGCATCGCCGGCGCCGATCGCGTTGCAGGCATTGGCCAGGCGCTCGCTGCCGCGGCCGTGGATGACGGCGAAGGGGAGTTGCGCGGCGATGAGCGCCGCGCGCAGCAGGGCGTCGGTGCGCTCCCGCCGTAGCGAAGACTCGGGTCCGAACTCGGCCGGCAACGAAAGGTCGAGACCCATGAGCAGGGTGCACGCGTATCGGCGCTGTGCCGCCAGCGCCCCTGCGTAGAGCGAGCGGTCCCCGGTGAGAAGTTCGTGCGAAACGGCCTCGTCGAGGGCCGTGCCATCGGCCACCGTCACGCCGTGGTCCTGCAGCCGTGCCGCGAGCGCGCGCGCCAGTTCCGTCTTGCCGGTGCGTTCGGCGCCGAGCAAGGCAATCGTGCAGCCGGCGGGAAGGGCGGGCGACATGCCGAGGCGCCCGTCAGCGCGTGATCTGGACGAACACTTCGTTGGGCTTGACCATGCCTAGCTCCTGGCGGGCCCGTTCCTCGACCATCTCGAGTCCTTCCTTGAGATCGTTGACCTCGGAGGACAGCCGCTCGTTGTTGATCGCCGCCTTGGCGTTGGATTCCTTCTGGTCGGCCAGCTTGTCCTGGAGCTGCGCCACGTCGCGCACGCTGCCGCGCCCGGTCCAGAGCTGCCACTGAAGAATCAGCAGCAGCAGGACCAGGATGATCGGGACGATGCGTGAGCGCATAAACAACTAAGACGGAATTCTCAGGTCGGCGACGCCCGGCCTTCGCCAGGAACACCGCGGAACCGGCTTCGCCGGGCCGCTGGTGTTGCCCCCGGAGAGGGGGTGGGCGGCCACACGAAGTGGGCCAACCTGGGGGTGAACGTCATCTCAGGTTGTAGAAGGCGCCGCGGCCGGGGTAGGAAGCGACATCACCGAGGTCTTCCTCGATGCGCAGCAGCTGGTTGTACTTGGCGATGCGGTCCGAGCGCGACAGCGAGCCGGTCTTGATCTGGCCGGCGTTGGTGCCGACCGCGATGTCGGCGATGGTCGAGTCCTCGGTCTCGCCCGAACGATGGCTGATCACGGCGGTGTAGCCCGCGCGCTTGGCCATCTCGATCGCGGCGAAGGTCTCGGTCAGGGTGCCGATCTGGTTGATCTTGATCAGGATCGAGTTGGCGATGCCGCGGTCGATGCCTTCCTGCAGGATCTTGGTGTTGGTGACGAACAGGTCGTCGCCCACCAGCTGCACGCGCTTGCCCAGGCGTTCGGTGAGGTGCTTCCAGCCGTCCCAGTCGCCTTCGTGCATGCCGTCCTCGATGCTGATGATCGGGTACTTGTCGACCCAGCTCGCCAGCATGTCGGTCCAGCTCTCGGCGCTGAGGCTCAGGTTTTCGCCGGCCAGCACGTACTTGCCGTCCTTGTAGAACTCGCTGGCGGCGCAGTCGAGGCCCAGGGCGATCTGCTCGCCCGCCACATAACCGGCCTTGTCGATGGCTTCGAGGATCAGCTGGATCGCCGCTTCATGGCTTTCGACGCTGGGTGCGAAGCCGCCTTCGTCGCCGACCGCCGTGCTGATGCCGCGGTCGCCCAGGATCTTCTTGAGCGCATGGAACACCTCGGCGCCATAGCGCACCGATTCGCGGAAGCTCTTGGCGCCCACGGGGATGATC
>NZ_JBFUCI010000407.1:0-5787 GCF_056405335.1 Variovorax sp. P1_H12_2 | reverse complement strand
CCTTCATGACGCTGCTGCTGGTGTCGGGCTTCCTGTCGCTGCTCGCGCTGGGCCGCACCGGCATCCGTCATTTCTGGACCCAGGCCCACGCGACCATGCCCGCGCTGCCCGCGCTCGAGGTGCTGCCGGTCGCCGCGCTGCTGGGGACCTGCCTTGCGCTCACACTCGCCGCCGGCCCGGTGATGCTGCATGCCGCCGCCACCGCCGAGGGCCTGCTCAGGCCGACCGCCTATCGAAACGCCGTGCTCGGCGCGATCCAGGTCCCCAATCCGGTCGCCCCTGCTGCGAAAGCCGCCAAATGATGAAGCGCTGGCTGCCCTCCCCGTCGCTGTCGCTGGCCCTGTTCGTGGTCTGGCTGCTGCTGAACCAGTCGCTGGATGCAGCCACGCTGCTGCTGGCGGCGATCCTCGCGCTGGCGGTGCCGGTGCTGACCCAGTCGCTGCGCCCTGCCAGGGTCCGGATGCGCCGCCCCGCGGTGGCGCTGCGCCTCTGCGGTGTGGTCACCTACGACCTGGTCCATTCGGCGCTGACGGTGGCGCGCCTGCTGCTGACCCGGCGCAACGACCAGATGGCGCCGCGCTTCGTGCGCGTGCCGCTCGAAGTGCGCGATCCCAACGCGCTGGCGGTGCTCGCGATGATCATCTGCCTGACGCCCGGCACCGCCTGGGGCGAGATCTCCCTCGACCGCTCGACCCTGCTGATCCACGTGTTCGACCTCGACGACGTGCCGGCCTTCGTCGCGATGGTCAAGGCGCGCTACGAACGGCCGCTGATGGAGATCTTCGAATCATGACGCCCGTCCTCCTGTGGGCGCTCAAGCTCGCGCTGCTGCTGCTGGCGGTGGCCATGCTGTGCGCGCTCTACCGCCTGCTGATCGGCCCCACCGCGCAGGACCGCGTGATGGCCCTCGACTGCCTCTACATCAACGGCATGCTGATGATGCTGGTGCTCGGCATCGTCTATGCCAGCAACGTCTACTTCGAGGCCGCGATGCTGATCGCGCTGTTCGGCTTCGTCGGCTCGACTGCGATCGCCAAGTTCCTTCTTCGCGGCGAGGTGATCGAATGAGCGCCGCGCGTGGAGGATGGAATGACTGAAGCCCTGCCGCTGTGGGCGGAGATACTCACCGCGGTGTTCGCGGTGGTCGGCGCCGCCTTCGCCGCCATCGGCTCGTTCGGGCTGGTGCGCGTGCCCACCTTCTTCCGCCGCATCCATACGCCGACACTCGGTGCGACCCTGGGCGTGTGGTGCATGACGCTGGCGACCATCATCTACTTCTCGGTGCAGGGACACAGCCTGTTCCTGCACGCCGTGCTGATCGCGCTCTTCGTCGCGCTGACGGCACCGGTCACGACCATTTTCCTCATGCGTGCGGCACTGTTCCGCGAGCGGCAGAAGAAAGGCGACGTTCCGCCGGAGTGAAGCAGCTCCCCCCCAGGTTGCCCGCACTTCGTGTCGGGCGCCCACCCCCTACCGGGGGCGCAGTCAGCGGCCCGGCGAAGCCGGTTCCGCGACTGCCCACGAACCGGCGCGCTGCGCGCGGCCGTAGGACAACCACTGCGCCGTTTGCTTCGACCGGCGCAGCCAGGGCCGTTGGTGAAGCACCGCGGACTGGCTTTGCCAGGCGCGCACGAGCGCCACGGCTTTGCCACCCCAACGCCAACTCCATGATCATGGTGCCGTCGGCACCAGCAAGACGCACGTCTTCGAGGCGAGAGCCCGAACGAGCCCGGTTCGGAAATGCCAAGTCGGAGGAGATCTGCAGCATGGTTGTTGTACGTGGTGCGCCATGGCGGCAGTAGGCGATCTGGATCTGAACCCATGCCGCCGATCTTGACCTCGGCCGGCATGAACGCTCCGTGAAGCGCAGCGTGACTTACATCGAGCATGGTTCGACCGCCTATCGCTTGTAGCTGAGGTGACCCTCCTCGCGGTTTCGCCCGCGAGTCTGCGTCACCTTGGCCAAGAGATTTTTCTCAGTTGCACAGCGGAATCGTCCCATCTTCAACCAGTGCCGCTACCGCCGCGATCACCCCGGGGATGATGGGCAGGCTACCGCCCTGCAGTCAGCGAAAGCATCGCGGCTCGCTCAAAGCAACGACCGAGCAAGAACCAGAATTTACGACAAGAGACCAATGACAGTCTTCAACCTCGGCACAGGTCGAGCGAGCACGCTCAAAGTTCAGAGCGCAGCCATTCCGGTTTCGATGGGCCAGCCCGCGCTTGAGCCCATACGCCTTTCGGGCCACGAGGGCATGAACCGCCTGTTCGAATACGAACTACTGCTCCAGACGCCCGATGCGTTGAATTTGGTCGCCAGCGAAGCCGCCGACTTCGACCTCGACGCCTTCATCGGCCTCGACATCAGTTGCTCGATCGACCTGGATGGCTCGGGCGAGTTCCGCCCCGGCACGGTCGGCCRCAGCATGGACCACATCGGTGCGGGCACGCGTCAGATCAACGCCCTCATCACCAAGGCCGTCATGCTGGGCGAGGAAGGCCGGCACATCCAGTACGCGCTGACGCTGCGCCCCTGGCTTCACCTGACGACACTCAGCACCAATTCCAAGATCTACCAGAACAAGACAGTCGTCCAGATCCTCGATGAAATGCTGGCGGACTATAGCTATCCCGTCCACAAGATCCTGTACGACACCTACCCGGTGCGCGACTACCAGACCCAGTTCAACGAGACCAACTTCGAGTTCTTCGAGCGCCTGTGTCAAGAGTGGGGAATCAGCTACCACTTCGAACATTCGGAGGGCAAGCATCGCCTCGTGCTGAGCGATGCGATGGGCGCGTACGCAAAGAATCCCAGCGAGGCCTACCATGAAGTCGAATACCACGCCCCCGGCTGGAAGGTCGACGCCGAGTATGTGCACAGCTTCATGCCGGAGAACCGCCTCACCAGCGGGCGCTACGCCACGCGCGACTACGACTACACCCGCCCCAGGGCAGACCTGAGCGCCAGCCGACGGGACCCGAGGCCGACCGGACAGGCCGACAGCGAGGTCTACCAGTGGCACGCCGATGCGGGCGGCAGCCACTACGCGCAGCCGAAAGCGGGCACCGCCGAGGCGAACGACCCCCGGGAGGAAGGCAGCCACCTCGCCCTGCTGCGCATGGAGGCGCTGCGTACCCATGGCGCGCGTGCACAGGGCCGCGGCAATCTCAGAGGCATGGTGCCCGGCTGCACATTTCGGCTGCAGCGGCACCCACGTGACAAGGCGAACGCCGAGTACCTGATTCTCGACACCCACTTCCTGATCCAGGACGTGGCGCAGAACAGCCAGTCCCAGAATGCGGAGCCAGGACACAAGGCGGGCTGGAGGGTCGAGGTCGAGTTCACGGCGCATCCCGTGAAGGAGCCGCTGCGCCCGGCGCTGACCCAGCCCAAGCCGCGCCCGGGACCGCAGACCGCGCGCGTCGTCGGGCCCGCCGGCCAGAACATCTGGACCGATTCGCTTGGGCGCATCAAGGTGCAGTTTCCATGGGACCGCATGGGCGAGAACGACCAGCGCAGCAGTTGTTGGGTGCGGGTGAGTTCACCATGGGCGGGCAATCAGCTCGGCGCAATGCACCTGCCGCGCATCGGGCAAGAGGTGCTGATCGAATACGTCAACAACGATGCCGACCTGCCGGTCTGCACCGCCCGGCTGCACAACCAGGTCAACATGCCGCCCTGGTCGTTGCCGGACCAGGCCGCGTTGTCGGGCTACCGCAGCCGCGAGTTGACGCACGAAGGCGGCAACAGCGCCATGGGGCGCTCGAACCACCTGATCCTCGACGACACCATCGGCGAGATCCAGGTCCAGGCGAAGTGCGACCACCAGAGCAGTTCGCTCAGCCTCGGACGCATCGTGCGAATCGACGACAACGCAGGCRGGAAGGATGCGCGCGGCGAGGGCCTCGAGCTGCGCACCGACGGTCACGCCGCCTTCCGCTCGATGATGGGCACGCTGATCACGACCTATGGCCGTGAACGCGCGCAGGCCCATGTGAAGGACATGGGCGAAGCCGTGCACCGCTTCACCCAGGCGCGCGACCAGCACGAGACGCTGGCCTCGCTCGCGCAGCAGCATGACGTGCAGGATGCGAAGAAGGACCAGGAGACGGTCAGCGAGCAACTCAAGGCGTTGAACGACGAGATCAAGGGAGGCACGGCGGGGCCAGGAGAGTTCCCGGAACTCACTCGTCCCCACCTCGTCCTGGCCAGCGCGGCCGCCATTGCGGCGACGGCTGCGGACAACCTGCACCTGGCATCGGGTGCGCACCTTGCCGCCACGAGCGGCGGCCACACCAGCGTCAGCAGTGGCAAGAGCCTTCTTGCGAGCGCGATGGACGCGATCCGCCTCTTTGCCTACAACACCGGCATTCGCATTTTTGCGGCCAAGGGCGCGGTGCAGGTGCAGGCCCAGGACGACATGATCGAGCTGGTTGCAAAGAAGGCGATCGAACTCATCAGCTCCACCGACTGGATCAGGCTCAAGGCGAAGAAGGGCATCTCGTTTGAAGCCGCGGAGAGCGCATTCCAGATCGACGCCAAGGGCTTTCAGTTCTTCACGCCCGCCGCGCACCACGTCTGGGCTGGCGACCATCAGACCTTCGGTCCCAAGTCGCTGACCCCGCTGTTGCCCGAGTTGCCGACCAGCGTCTGCATCCCCTGCCTGCTCAAGGCGGCCCGCAGCGGCAGCGCCATCGCCAAGATCTGAGGCACGACGATGAACGGGTATTGCCTGATGGATGGTGCCATGGTCTACGGCATGGTCAGCCGATCGAAGATTTTTGCCGACAAGAAGTCACCGTGGTTGGCCCCTCTGCTGGCCCATGACGATCTGCGTCTGGCGGGACCTTTTCTGGTGGCCTACGAGATGTTCGAAAAGGACTCTCCGGAGTGGCAGGAATTTTTGCGCGCGGTGAACGCATTCCCATACCCGATCCACACCTCCGAGATTCAAAGCGAACTGAGGCTCCAGGACTTGGCAAAGCACATGCGCCAGTTCGCGTCCTTTCGTGACAGCGACGGCGACACCTACGGTCTGCGCATCGCGGACGGCCGGGTGCTCGCCTATCTCCCACAGGTGCTCACTCAGGAGCAGTGGGACGCCTTGACGGCGCCAATGGTCTCCTGGACGGCAAAAGACCGCCGGAATGAGGCGGTCACGCTGCCGCTGAGCGAAACCCGCCTCGGCAACACCGGCCTGCCCGATGCGATCCAGCTCAGCGAGGAGCAGATTGCCAAGCTGATTCAGGCGGGCGAGCCCGATGCGCTGCTTGCCCATCTGGAGCTCGACCCGCCTCGCATCGAGGCCAAGTACCTGCAATGGCATTACGACACGGCGAACTATTGCGTGACGCTCTGGCGGCGGCACGAGGCGCAGAGGGGCGAAGGCGCACGCCGGGGCATGTTGTGGGACTTTGCTCGACGAGTCTTCGCGAGCAACGGCGCCTGGCTCAAGGACGACGTTCGCGTCAGGCAAGAGCTTCGCGCAGCAGCTGCGTCAGCGCATTGACGCCCGCGCGCCGACATGGCGGGGATCGGCATCAACACGGACATACAAGGAGACGTCGGGCCATGAGCCTTTTCCAATCCGCGGGCCCAATCACCCGTCGCCTGATCGCTGCCTTCGCAGTGACCGCACTCGCTACCGGTTGCGCCACGAGCGCCGATGACCTCGTGCCGGACAAAAACATGGTGGGCGTCACCGTCTCGGCGGTGGGGCACTACGGAAAAAAGATCGGAGTGCCCAGCTTCTACCTGAACGGCCACTCGTACGGCCGCAGTTC
>NZ_JBFUCI010000406.1:0-5789 GCF_056405335.1 Variovorax sp. P1_H12_2 | reverse complement strand
CGCCGCGGCGCCGCGGCCACGGCACCGAGGCCGGAAACGCAGGCCGGCTTGCCGCGGCGGCGGCGCCCTGAGACGCAGGCGGCGGCAGCGGATTCAGCGCCGCCCGCACCACCTCGGGCGTGAAGGGCGGTGCCCGGAAGCGCACCCCGGTCGCATCGAAGATGGCGTTGGCGATCGCCGCCGTGCCCGGCACCGACGCCGACTCGCCCGCGCCCAGCGACGGCTCGCCCGGCCGCTGCAGGTGCATCACCTCGATCACCGGCACTTCGCGGAAGTTGATGATCGGGTAGCTGCCCCACTCGCGGCTGGCGACCACGCCCGACGGCGGCACGCCGGGCAGCAGCGCGCCGCCTTCGGGCTCGGATTGCGGCGCGAAGCGAACCTGCTCCTTGAGCGCTCGGCTGGTGATCTGCACCACGTTGCCGTGGATCTGGTGCTCGACGCCGGCCGGATTGACCATCAGGCCGGCGTCATGGCCGACGACGACGCGGCGCACATGCACCTCGCCGGTCTTGCGGTTGACCTCGACGTCGGCCACCCAGGCCGACCAGGCGGCGCCGAAGCCGGGCCACTTGCTGTGCACGTAGCGCGCATAGGCGAAGCCCTGGCCGAAGAGGATGTCGCCGCCGGGGCCCACGCGCGCGTCGGCGCGCCGGGAAGGATGATCGCCGTCGGCATCTTCCTGCGGGCCGGTGCGCATGCGCCAGCCGGCCTTCTGCGCGGTCTCGCGCACCAGTTCGGCGGCGCGCGGATCGTCCAGGTGGCGCAGCCGGAACGCGACCGGGTCGACGCCGGCGGCGGTCGCCAGTTCGTCGACATAGGACTCGTGCGCGAACGAGTTCGGCAGCGCCGAGACGCCCCGCAGCCACGAGGCGCGCACGATCGGCGCCATGTCGTTGACCTTCACGCGCAGGTTGGCGTAGGCATAGGGCGGGCGCGCGGTGCGGTCGCCCATCTCGTAGGCCTGCGCCACCGGGTCGACGGTGCGGGTCAGCAGCAGCGCCAGCGTGGGCGCGCCGTTCGAGGGGTAGGAGGTCTCGAAGTCGTAGCCGGCGACGCCGCCGTCGGCCGCCAGCCCGCCCTGGACCTGCATGAGCTGCGCGGCGCCCTTGGGCTCCCACAGGTGCTCCTGCTCGCGCGTGAGCTGCACCCGCACCGGCGCGCCGGCCGCGCGCGCCAGCAGCGCCGCGTCGGCCGCCACGTCGTCGGCGCCGTTGCGGCCATAGCAGCCGGCCGCCTCCATGCGCACCACGTCGACCGCCGGATCGTCGAGGCCCATCAACTGCGCCAGGTCGGCGCGCAGCACGTGCGGGTTCTGCGAGCCGGCCCAGACGCGCAACATGACGCCCCCACGCTCTCCCACTCCGTGTGGGTCGCTGCCCCCCGAGGGGGCCGCGTTCCGCCTTGGGAGCGGCCCGGCGGCGGAACCGACCCCATCGCCCGGCTGCCAGTGCGCGAGCGCGCACGACGGGCCGATCGAGGCATGCATCTGGTAGGGCCAGACGTAGGTGCGCGGCATCGACTGCGCGGCGTTCGCGAGCGCGGTGTCGATGTCGCCTTCGTCGACCAGCAGGCGCTGGGTCGAAGGATTGGCGCGGATCGCGCCTTCGAGGTCGTCGAGCGAGGGCAGCCCGGGCCAGGGCTTCCAGCGCACGCGCAGTTCGCGCAGCGCCTGCTCGGCATGCTCTTCGCGCTCGGCGACGATGCCGACGAAGTCGCGGATCACGACCACCGCGCGGATGCCGGGGATGTGCGCGATCGACGACTCGTCGACCGACTCGAGCGTGTTGCCGATGAAGTCGCCGTGGGCCGCGCCCGCATAGGGCGGGCGCACCACGCGGCCGTGCAGCATGCCCGGCACCCGCATGTCGTGCACGAACACCAGCTCGCCCGCCAGCTTGGCCGGGATGTCGACGCGCGGCTGCGAGGTGCCGACGATGCGGTAGTCCGCCGGGTCCTTCAGCCGCGCCGCCGGGTCGAGCTGCAGCACCGTGCGCCCGCCCGCGACCAGCTCGCCGATGCCGATGCTGAAGGCCGGGTCGTCGCCCGCATGGACGCGCCCCCCGCGCAGCGCCAGCAGCGCCGGCTGGACGCCGAAGTGCTCGGCAGCCTGCGCCACCAGCCAGCTCCGCGCCTGCGCGGCCGCCAGCCGCAGCGGCGCGGCATGGATCTGGATCGAGGCGCTGGCGATCGTCGCGCCCTGGTTCGGCGTCCGCGCGGTGTCGCCCAGCACCATGCAGACCTGCGCCATCGAGAGGTCGAGTTCTTCCGCCACGATCTGCGACAGCGCGGTCTGGATGCCGGTGCCGAGGTCGACGTGGCCGTTGAGCGCGGTGACGCTGCCGTCGTCCCAGAGCGCGAGCAGCACCTCCGGTCCGTCGGCCGGATGGCCCGACACCAGCGCCGGCTGGCCCGGGGCCGGCGGCGGGGCCGGCGGCGTCTCGCGCACGACGACGAGCACGCCGTCGGCCTGGAGGAATTCGCTGCGCGTGCGGGGCAGGTCGGCGCGCCGGGTCACGTGTCCGTGCCCTTCGCGATCAGCGCCGCGGCGCGCTGCACCGCGGCCAGGATCTCCACGTGCGTGCCGCAACGGCACAGGTTGCCGGAGAGTTCGCTGCGGATGCGCGCCTCGCTCGGGTTCGGCTCGCGCGCCAGCAAGGCCGCGGCCTGCATCACCATGCCGTTGAGGCAATAGCCGCACTGCGCCGCCTGCGCGTCCTCGAAGCCCTGCTGCACGGGGTGCCAGTGTTCACGCGTGCCGAGGCCTTCCAACGTGGTGATCTCGCGGCCTGCGACGCCATGGGCCGGAATCACGCAGGCCCGCGCCGCCGTGCCGTCGACCCACACGGTGCAGGCGCCGCACTGCCCGAGCCCGCAGCCGAACTTCGGCCCGTTGAGACCGAGGTCGTTGCGCAGCACATGCAGCAGCGAGGCCTCGTGCGACGCCGCGAGCTCGACGTGGCGTCCGTTGACCTTCAGTGCGAACCCGGGCATTCGATCGGCAGGCTTCAGACGATGTCCGAAGACTGGATGCGCTTCACGCCCTTGGCCGCCATCTGCTTCCAGGCCGCCGCGAGCGAGCCGTTGAGATCGATGGCGCGCGTCGCGTCCTCGATGACGTAGACCTCGAAGCCGGCCTTGCGCGCATCCAGGGCGGTCCAGGCGACGCAGAAGTCGGTCGCCAGGCCGGTCACGAACACGGTCTTGATGCCACGCGCCTTCAGGTAGCCGCCCAGGYCGGTGGCGGTCTTGTGGTCGGCCTCCTCGAACGCGGAGTAGCTGTCCATTTCCTGGTGGAAGCCCTTGCGGATGATGATCTGCGCGGTCGGCAGCTTGAGGTCCTTGTTGAGCGCGGCGTCCTCGGTGCCCTGCACGCAGTGGTCGGGCCACAGCACCTGGTTGCCGTAGCTGAGCTTGGTGGTCTCGAAGGGCTTCTTGCCCGCATGGGTGCTGGCGAACGAGGCGTGGCCGGGCGTGTGCCAGTCCTGCGTGACCACGATGTTCCCGAAGGCGTCGGCCAGCTTGTTGATGATCGGCACCACCTCGGCGCCGCCCTTGACCGGCAGCGTGCCGCCGTCGATGAAGCAGTTCTGCACGTCGACCACGATCAGCGCCGAATTGGCCGCGGGCTTGATCTTCGCGGCCGCGAAGAGCGGCGACGAAACGCCGAGGCCGGCGACGAGGCCGAAAGCCGCGGTCGACTTCAAGAGGGTTCTGCGTGTGGTGTGCATGGTCGTCGCTCCTCGGGTTGTAGAAATGATTTAGACGCTCAGGTACGCGCGGCGCACCTCGTCGTTGGCGGCCAGTTCGGCCATCGACGCCTGGTAGCGGATCTGGCCCTTCTCGAGCACGTAGGCCCGGTCGGACACCAGCTCGGCGAAGTGCATGTTCTGCTCCGACAGCAGGATGCTCACGCCCTGTGCCTTGAGCTCCAGGATCATGTTGGCCATCTGTTCGACGATCACCGGCGCCACGCCCTCGGACGGTTCGTCGAGCAGCACCAGGTAGGGGTTGCCCATCAGCGTGCGCGCCACGGTCAGCATCTGCTGCTCGCCGCCGCTCATGCGGCCGCCCGGGCGGTTCGGCATTTCGCCGAGATTCGGGAACAGCTTGAACAGGCGCTCCGGCGTCCACAGCGGGGCGTCGGTGCCGTCGTTCCAGCGGCGTGCCGGCTGCTTGCCGACTTCGAGGTTCTCCATCACGCTGAGGTCGGTGAACACGCGCCGATCCTCCGGCACGAAGCCCAGGCCCAGGCGCGCCGCCAGGTGCGGCTCGCTCTTCGAGATGTCATGGCCGAGGAAGCGCACCGCGCCGCGGCGCTTGGCCAGCATGCCGATCAGCGCCTTCAGCGTGGTCGACTTGCCGGCGCCGTTGCGGCCCATCAGCGCGACCACCTCGCCGCGCCGCACTTCGAGGTCGACGTCGTAGAGGATCTGCGCGGCGCCGTACCAGGCGCACAGGGCCTTGGCTTCAAGCAGTACTTCATGCGAACTCATGCGTGCTCTCCCACCGCCGCGTTCACCGCAGCCGCCTTCTCTGCAATCTTCTCGAACGTCTTGCCGCTGCCGAAGTACACCTCCTGCACCTTCGGATGGTCGCGGATCTCGAGCGGCTTGCCCTGCGCAATGAGGCGCCCGCGGGCCAGCACGATCATGCGGTCGGCATAGGCGAACACCACGTCCATGCTGTGTTCGGTGAAGAGCACCGCCATGCCGCGGTCGATCACGAGTTGCTTGGTCAGGGCCATCAGCGAATTGCGTTCCTTGGGCGCCATGCCGGCGGTGGGCTCGTCCATCAGCAACAGCTTCGGGCTGTTGGCCATCGCGATCGCGAGCTCGACCCGCTTGACGTCGCCGTAGGCCAGCACGCTGCAGGGCCGGTCAGCCTGGGCCTTCATGCCGACCTGTTCGAGCAGCGCCAGGGCCTCGTCGCGCTTGTGGTCGGACGCGCGGCGCCAGGTCGAGAACAGCTTGTGGTCGTGCGACAGCAAGGCCATCTGCACGTTTTCAGCCACCGTCAGCGAGGCGAAGGTCTCGGCGATCTGGAAGGTACGGCCCACGCCCAGGCGCCAGATCTCGCGCGGCTTGCGCCCGACCAGCTCCTGGCCGTCGAGCAGGATCGAGCCGCGGTCGGCCGTGAGCTGCCCGTTCACCATGTTGAAGGTGGTGGACTTGCCGGCGCCGTTCGGGCCGATCAGCGCCAGCAGTTCGCCGGCCGCCAGTTCGAAGCTGATGCCGTCGACCGCCTTGACGCCGCCGAAGGACTTGCCCAATTCGTTCACTTTCAGAAGGCTCATGCCTTGGCCTCCTTGAGATCGACCGCTTCGGCCGCGTGGCGGCGCCGGTCGAAGAGTTGCTTGGCGAAGCCCGCGATGCCTTGCGGGAACAGCAGCACCAGCAGCAAGATGATGCCGCCGAGCATGGCGCGCCAGTAGTCGGTGTTGCGCGCCACCGTGTCGTGCAGCCAGGTGAAGGTGACCGCACCGACGACCGGCCCCGCGAGGGTCTGGATGCCGCCGAGCAGCACCATCACCAGGCCGTCGACCGACTTGCCGACGCTCAGCGATTCGGGCGAGATGCTGCCCTTCGAGAATGCGTACAGGGCCCCGGCCAACCCGGCCGCGGTGCCCGCGATCACGAAGGCCACCCATTGCATGCGCTTGACGTCGATGCCGATCGCATCGGCGCGCAGCTGCGAATCGCGGCCCKCGCGCAGCGCATAGCCGAAGGGCGAGAACAGCACGCGCCGCAGCCAAAGCACGCCCAGCCCCACCAGCGCCAGCGTGACCC
>NZ_JBFUCI010000405.1:0-5809 GCF_056405335.1 Variovorax sp. P1_H12_2 | reverse complement strand
GAGTTCTCGGACGATCAGTACCTCGGGCACTGGAGCGCCAGCCATGTCGCCGTCGTGCCAGCCCATCACATGGCCGGTGGCAAGGGTTCGTTGCAATACCCGGTGGTCCATGGCGACGTGTACGCCAAGGACAGTGTGCTCTACCCCGTGACGAACAAGGATTACCGCGACTGGCGCACCCGCCACAAGCAAGGCGGCGACTTCATGATCTACACGGATCGTTACCCCGTGCGGCTTAACCCACCTATTCGAGTGCCCCTGTGATACACCCGTCCATCTCGCCCCGCGCTGCCAGAATTTGGCGCATGTTTATCCGTTGCGTCAAATGGTTGATTGTTTTCGCCGCAGTCATTCAGTTGTGCATCTATGCGAACGACGTTCACACGCGAATGATCAAGGGCTCGACTTGCCAGTGGCACCCAGTCAAAGATCGCTTTGCCCTCCCGGATGATCCTCCGCCGCCCTATTCCGCTCGCTATTGTTACGTCGAGAAGTACACAATCCTCCTGCAACTCTTTGACGCAGACGATCGTCATCTCCTAGCCGAGCGGATGTATCGCTACCTCGACGCAGGTAGTTTCTTTTGGGACACCGATGAGCAGGGGCGTGCCAAGTCGCTGATCTATGACACCTCAGATGATGGCGGTGAGATTGCAGTTCCCCCTACGCTACTGGACCGTTTGCGTGCCAAGCTGCCCTAAAGTGGCGCAGCGCCTCGGCAACTCGTTGATCGCGATCTACATTGCCCGCGAGCATRTCCGCGACCCGTTCGAGTTCTCGGACGACCAATATCTCGGGCACTGGAGCGCCAGCCATGTCGCCGTCGTGCCAGCCCATCACATGGCCGGTGGCAACGGTTGGTTGCAATACCCAGTGGTCCACGGCGATGTGCACGCCAAGGACAGTGTGCTCTACCCCGTGACCAACAAGGACTATCGTGACTGGCGCGCTCGCCACAAGCAGGGCGGCGACTTCATGATCTATACGGACCGTCGCCACGTGCTGCTCAACCCGCCAATTCGGGTGCCGCTGTGATGTCTCCGTCTGTGTCGCCCCGCGCTGCGAGACTCTGGCGCATGCTCATCCGCTGGGTCAAATGGCTGATCGTTTTCGCCGCGATCATTCAGTTGTGCATCTATGCAAACTATGTTCACACGCGGAAGACTCTGGTTCCTAACTGCGAGTGGGAGCCGATCGAGAGTCTTTACGATCCTCCCTATGCTTCCCCTCCCTATTCCGGTCGCTTTTGTTACTTGGTGAGGGGCACGATTCTTCTGCAACTCTACGACGCAAGCGACCAGCATCTGCTCGCCGAGAGGATGTATTCCTATCCGTACTATGAACGGCCCAGCTTCTTTTGGAGAGTCGATGCGCAGAGGCGTCCTTCCGCTCTCGGTTACGACACCACGATTAACGACGTGATTTCCCTTCCCCCCACGCTACTGGACCGGTTGCGTGCCAAGCTGCCCTGAACGCCTCCTGGCGCAGATGCTGGGCATCGCGCCCAGCAAGACGGTGACCGTGCCCTGTTCAACGTCCCCGTTGACGACAGTCGCCAGGCGAAGAATGCCTAGCCACGCAAAGTAAAGACCACGGAGAGATACGACACCGGCAGCGTGCCGATGTCCTCGATGCCGTGCAGTGCGGTGGCATCGAAGAGCAACGAATCACCGACGCGGAGTTTCACGCGCCTGGGGCCATAGCGATAGGTCACGGCGCCCGATAGAAGATATAGAAAYTTCAGGCCCGGATGCTGAAACGTCACWTGGGGCYKGGCRTCGGSTTSCAGSRTGACCAGRTARGGCTCGACGAACAGGTTGCCSGAGAGCACATGGCCGAGCAGYTCGTAGCGGTAGTCCGCGACGGCGCCCAGAGGCTCCACCCGAAGGCCCTTGCCTGAGGGCACATGACTGAAGTCGGTGCGGCAACGCGGGTCGGCGAAAAAGCGTGTAAGCGGAATGTCCAGGGCCCTTGCCAGCCTGTCCAGGGACTCGACAGAGGGGGATACCTGGCCGTTCTCGATGCGCGAGAGCATGGAGCGGGACACGCCCGAGCGCTGCGACAGCTCCAGAGCCGAGACGCCGGCAGCCTGGCGCAAGCGGTTCACCTGGGTTCCGACAAGGGCGGCGGGTTCGCTGCGCGTGGGCTTGGCCTTGGGAGTCGGCAGGTAGAGCGACGGTGGGAGYCTGAGCGGGCGCGCGGTGGGAAACGGAGACGCGGATCGCCTTGTCTTCATCTCACGACCCTCATCTCACAGTGAGATTCATGGTGTCTCTCTGATACACGCCCTCTCGCTCACCCCCCAGCGCCGAAGTCACCTCCAGCGACCTCCCCTTCGTCTCCGGCGCCCAGCGCAGGCAGGCCACAAAACCGATCGCCGTGATGGCCGCCCCGATCAGCATCACGCCGCCCGTATCCAGCCGGTCCAGCCCGACCGGCACAAGGTAGGTGCCGGTGGCCGCGCCGAGGCGGCTGAAGCCGACCGCGACGCCGACGGCCGTGGCCCGCACTTCGGTCGGGAACAGCTCGTTGGGATAGATCCATTCGAGCAGGCTGGGCCCGCCCGACAGAAAGGCGTAGCAGCAGAAGGCCGCGATGATGAACCACGCCGGCCCCTCGGGCGCCCACCACAGCGCCAGCAGCGGAAGCACCATCAGCCCGAAGGGGATCACGCACATCGGCCGGCGCCCCCACGAATCGATCAGCTTCAACGCCGGCAACGCGCCCAGCACGAAGATCGCGCTGATCGCGGCGGAACCGACCATGTCCAGCGAGCCGCCGTTGAGCCCGAACTTCAGCAAGATCACCGGGCCGAAGGTGTAGATCGCGAACTGCGGCGTGATCTGGGCGAAGTACAGCAGCCCGCACATGATCGTGCGCTTCAGGTAGCCGCCCGAGAAGACCATGCGGATCGCGGCCCAGCCCTTGAGCGAATGGTCGACATCGAGCTGCGCCGCCGACAGATCGACCCGCCGGCCATACACCTGCTCGATCACGTCCTCTGCCTCGCGCACGCGCCCCTTCTTGACCAGCCAGCGCGGCGATTCGGGGATGCCGCGCCGCATCAGCACCACGACCACGCCCAGCACGGCACTGCTGGCCAGCATCCAGCGCCACAGGTGGTAGCCGCCCGACAGCTGCACGATCACCGCGCCCACGCCGAAAGCCGCCATCGCCCCCAGCAGCCACGAGACGCCCGACAGGCCGATCATGAAGCCGCGCTTGCGCGTCGGCGTGAACTCCGTCAGCAGCGAGGTCGCGATCGGATAGTCGGCGCCGATGGCCAGGCCGAGGATGAAGCGCACCGCGATCAGCTGCCAGGCACTGGTGACGAAGGCCGAGGCCAGGCAGGCCGCGACCAGCACGGTGAGGTCGAGCGCGTACATCTTCTCGCGCCCCAGGCGATCGGTCAGCGAGCCGAAGATGATCGCGCCGAAGAAGATGCCCACCAGCGAGGCCGCGCCGATCAGCCCGGACTCGGCGCTGCTCACCGACAGGTCCTGCATCAGCCCGACCAGCGCCACGCCGATGATGCTCAGCACATAGCCGTCGAGAAACGGCCCGCCGCAGCAAGCCAGCAGCAGCCTGCGGTGGAACGACGAGGACGGGGCCTCGTTCATGATGTCCAGTTGATTCATTCTTGATTGCCTCCCTTGTGTTGATTCAGATGGCCCAGCCGGCCTTCAAGCCTTCGTACACCGCCTCTTCGGCGGTCCGCGGCGCCAGGCAGTCGCCGATGGCGATGAACTGCCCGACCAGCGGCCGCAGTGCGCTCGCCAGCGCATCGAGCGGTTCATGCCCCTGGCACAGCACCAGCGTGTCGATGTCCTCGAAGACGATCGGCTCGCCGCTCGCGGTGTGCTGCATGAACACCGTGCTGCGGTCGCAGCCGTACAGGCGCGCATAGGTCGTGACCGGCACCTGCAGCCGGTGCAGTTCGGCCGCGTTGTTGTCGCGCACGTAGAGCGGCAGCGCCTCGCCCGCATGCGTGCCGTTGACGGCCAGCTGCACCTGCGAGCCCTGCCGCGCCAGCAGTTCCGCGATGCCGGTGCCGATCCAGTCGCAGCGCCAGTCGACCACCAGCACCCGGCCCCCAGCCCTCGCCTCGCCGCGCAGCAGCTGCCACGCATCGAGGACCTGGATGCCGTCGTCCACCGGGAACTCCGGCACGAACGGGCGCGCCCCCGTGGCCAGGATCAGCACCTCGGGCGCGGCCTTGCGCACCATGGCGGCGTCCACCGGCGTGTGGCGCAGCACGCGCGCGCCCGATTGCGCCAGCTCGTGGCCCAGGTTGGTGACGATGCCGCCGAACTCGGTGCGCCGGGGCAGCAGCTGCGCCAGCAGCGCCTGCCCGCCGAGCTGGCCGCTGGCTTCGCACAGCGTGACCTCGTGCCCGCGCTTCGCGGCCACGGCCGCGGCCTTCATGCCGCCCGGCCCGCCGCCGACCACCATCACGCGCCGGCGCCGCGCCGCGCGCGTGATGCGGCCATACACCAGCTCGCGCCCGCTCTCCGGATGCTGGATGCAGGAGATCGGATACCCGCGGTGGAAGTGCCCGATGCACGCCTGGTTGCACGCGATGCAGGCGCGGATGTGGTCGACCTCGCCGGCCAGCGCCTTCACGGGCAGCCGCGGGTCGCACAGCAGGGCCCGCGTCATGCCGCAGACATCGGCCTGGGCGTGGGCCAGCAACTGCTCGGCCTCGTGCGGCTGGTTGATGCGGCCGGCGACGAAGATGGGGATGCGCAGCCTGCGCTTGTAGGTGGCCGCATCGCCCGCCAGGTAGGCGTTGTGGATCGCCATCGGCGGCACGATGTGGACGGCGCCGCCCAGCGAGGCCGAGGTGCCGGCAATCACGCTGACATAGTCGAGCAGGGGCTCGAGCCGCACGCAGCTCTCCAGGGCATCGTCGGCACTGAGGCCGGCATCGTCGCGCTCGCCGGCGCTGATGCGCATGCCGATCACGAAGCGGTCGGAGGTCTGCCGGCGCATCTCGGCCAGCGCCTCGCGCAGGAAGCGCAGGCGGTTGTGCAGATCGCCGCCGTAGCCGTCGGTGCGGCGGTTCACCTGCGGGTTGAGGAACTGCGACGGCAGGTAGCCATGGCTCGCCACGAACTCGACGCCATCGAGCCCGGCCTCGTGCAGGCGGCGCGCGGCCTGGCCGTAGCCGTGGACGATCTCCTCGATGAGATCGGGCGTTAGCGCGCGCGGCATGACATGGAAGCGGTCGCTGGGCACGCTCGACGGCGCGTAGGCGACCGCCAGCAGGCCGTCGGCCGACTCCATGATTTCGCGCCCCGGGTGGAACAGCTGGCCGAAGAGCCGGCAGTCGTGGGCCTGCACCGCCTCGGCCAGGCGGCGGTAGCCGGGGATGCAGGCGTCGTCGTTCGCCATCAGCATGTGGGAGGTGTAGCGCGCCGTCTCGTGCACGCCCGCCACCTGCGCGACGATCAGCCCGGCACCGCCGCGGGCGCGCGCCGCGTGGTAGGCCACCAGCGCATCGTTGACGGTGCCGTCGGTGGGCAAGGTGGTGTCGTGCCCGGTCGACATGATCCGGTTCCGCAGGCGGGCGCCCCGTATCTGGAGCGGCGAGAACAGGTGCGGGAACAGCGTGCTGGGCGGCTTGGCCTCGGTGCCGGGCTCGGATGCGAGCGTGGGTGCGTTCATGGGGTCTCCCTGATGTCGTTGTTGTTGAAGGTCATTTCAAAGTTCGGGCGGCGCGTTCATGCCGGCCCCCTCACTCAAGCCGGACGCCCGAAACCCGCGCCGCCTCGGCCCAGCGCGCGCCGTCCCGGTCGAGGAAGAGGAA
>NZ_JBFUCI010000404.1:0-5810 GCF_056405335.1 Variovorax sp. P1_H12_2 | reverse complement strand
GGATCTCGCATTATCGCGACGCTCTGTCTCGCGCGACGGCGTTGGGTGACACCGAGTTGGCCGCGGCCTGGGACCGGGCGATGGTGCGAACGGAGCGCCTTTCCGCCCAGTTCGTGACGCGTGCGGCACCGTCGGGAGGTCGTGCCTAATGGCCCGCATTCGCACGATCAAGCCGGAGACGTGGACCAGCGAGCAGGTGATGAACCTCTCGCCGCTCGCTCGCCTCGCGTTCATTGGCTTGTGGAACTTCTGCGACGACGGTGGCAACCACCCGGCCAGCGCTCGCACGCTGAAGGCCGAGGTCTTCCCGTCCGACGACATCGCGGCGACCAACGTGGAATCCCTCGTGGCCGAAATGCTCGGTCAGGAGCTGCTGATGACCTACGAGGCCGGCAGCAAAGTCTTCTGGCACGTCACTGGCTGGCACCACCAGCGCATCGACAAGCCGACGTTCAAGCACCCGCCTTTCTCCGGTGAATCGGCCACTGCGCGCCGCGCGGTCAGTGATGAATCGGCACCGACTCCCAGGGCGTTCGACGAGCATTCGTCGAACGATCGTCGAATCATCGACGCGGCCTCGACCCCGGAATGGAAGGGAGAGGAATGGAAGGGAGAGGAAGATAAAGAGGCTATCGCCTCTGTCGGCAGCGGACTGCCGCCGTGCAAGACCCAGGCGATCGTCGACCTGTACCACGAGGTTCTGCCTGAACTGCCGGCTGTTCGTTTGATGAATGACTCGCGCAAGCGGGAGCTGTCGAAGCGCTGGCGCTGGGTTTTGACCACGACCAAGCTGGACGGCAGCCGCCGCGCTCAGACTGCAGAACAGGCGATGACGTGGTTTCGCGATTACTTCGACCGGGCGCGCGACAACGACTTTCTGATGGGACGTGGGCAGAAGGCGTCGGGGCATGAGGGTTGGCGCTGCGACCTCGATTTCCTGCTCACGGAAAAGGGCCTGAAGCACGTGATCGAGAAGACCGCGGAGGTGGCAGCGTGAAGCACGACCATCAAGCCGTCGCCGCCATGGCCGTGCTGGAGGCCGAGCACAGCCTGATCGGCGCTCTGCTGTTGGACAACGGCGCCTGGGACCGGATTGGCGACACCGTGAAGACCGAGCACTTCTACTCCGACCGCAACCGCACGTTCTTCGCCGAGATCTCGCGCCAGATCGTCGCCGGCAAGCAGTGCGACGTGGTGACGACCGGCACAGCGCTCAAAGACCCCAAGGCGTTCGCCGAGTTGAACGCGCTGGCGCAGTACGTGCCGAGCGCGGCCAACGTGAGGCGCTATGCGGCTCTGATCGTGGAGCGCTACCAGAGCCGGCAGTTGATGGCAGTGAGCAGCGCGGTCACGGAACTGGCACAGGACCACGAGCGCAGCATCGAGGAGCGCATCGAGGACGCCCAAGGCCAACTTGTCAAGCTGATCGGCGAGGCGCCGCGCGACGAGTGGATCGGAGCGGCCGAAGGCATGGCGCTGCACACGTCGTTGCTGGAGGACCGGGCGTCCGGCAAGACGACTGCGATGGCCACCGGCCTGGCCGACCTGGACGAATACCTTGAGGGCGGCATCCGCCCCGGCGAGCTGGTCATCATCGGCGCGCGGCCGAGCCAGGGCAAGACCGCGTTGGCCATGACCATCGGCATCAACATGGCCGAGCGCTACGCGGTGGCGATGCTGTCGATGGAAATGYCGCACACGGAGGTGCGYGACCGCCTGACGGCCATGATTGGCGGCGTCAGCCTGTCGGCGGTCAAGCGCCCGAATCTCGGGGCCGGCCTGCAGTGGGATCGCGTGGTGGATGGTGTGGATCGCGCGCGCAACCTGAACTTCGCGGTGTCGGACCAAGGCGGCCTGAACATCAACCAGGTGCGCGCGAAGGCCCGGAACGTGAAGCGCCTGCGCGGCTTGAAGGTGCTGATCGTGGACTACATCGGGCTCATGTCGGGCCTGGACGGGAAGCAGTCGCGCGCCTACCAGCTCGAGGAAATCAGCCGTGGCCTGAAGACGCTGGCCAAGGAGCTCGACATTGCCGTGGTGTGCCTGGCGCAGGTCAACCGCAAGGTGGAGGAGCGGGTCGACCAGACCGCGGGCCTCAGCGATCTGCGCGATTCGGGCGCCATCGAGCAGGACGCCGACATCATCCTGTTCATCAACCGGCCGATCCAGGCCAAGCCCGATCTCGGGCCAGAGTGGCAGTACTACGCCAAGGTGAGCGTGGCGAAGAACCGCCAGGGCCGGTGCGGCGTGCTGAGCCTGAGCTACATCGGCGACCAGACGCGTTTCGATGGCTGGGAAGGGCCGGCGCCCACTCGTAATGCTCGTGCGAAAGGCGGCGACCTGTGACCCAGCCGAGCCCAAGCATCCCCCACCAAACGACCCGGCACCACGGTCAACCCAAATTTAACTGGAGAAACTATGACTGAAAAAGTGACCGGCGAGCCGGAACAGCTCAACCCTGAGTACCGGGCTCTCCTGGCCGAGATGATGACTGTCCTGCGCGAGCAGGGCGAGGCCGCCATCGAAAATGAGTGCCACACGTTCAAGTTCGCGCGCATGCTGACCCTGGCGCCTGAAAGTTACTACACGCTGCTCGAAGAGAGCAAGCCGGGTGCCGCGAAGGAGTGGCGTGCCTGGGCGGCGAATCAGATCGAGCGCCACGACTATGCCGAGTTCTTCGCGCTGCTGAAGCGAGTCGGTGACATCCGCCGCGCCGAGGGCGACGAAGCGCTGGACGGCCCGGAGCACGCCGGACTGTTCGTGCGGCTGATGCGCACTGCACCGCCACGCTATCGCGCCGAGGCTGATGCCCTGGTGGAGCAGTCAGGGCTTGTCCCGCCGGCCACGCACGTCAACGAAGACGGCGAGCCGGTCTTCAGCGTGCAGCAGATCGCCGAAAAGCTCGGCGTGGCCGTCGAGGAGGTCGACGCGTTTGTAGGCCAGCACATCAACCCGGAGGCCCTCTACCGTGGCGAGGTCCACCCCATCCAGTGAGCCGGGAGCATCGTGTCCCCCCATAGAGGTCGCCCACCGCTGCCGTTCTCAATAGCATGGCCCGATGAAAAACGCATCGCAACCTTCGGGGCCTCGCCTTCTCACATTCCAGGAATTCACTCATGACCATTGAAATGCTCAAACACGCGGTCGAGGACGGGGGCGAATCCGCCCTTGTTCTCCTGTTCTGCTCGTCTGCTTCCACCRTGAAAATCTATGAGGACCGCATCCCGTTCGACCCGTCGACCGATACCCTGACATGCGATTTCAAGCTGCTTTGGGGTCGTGCTGACCTGGTCATCAGCCACTTCGATGGCAGCATGATGGTGATCATTGCGAAAGATGGCGGCCGTGGTCATGACCACGTTGTGGCAGGGATCGGCGACGCTTCTCTGTGTGCGGCCCAACTCGCTTTGATGTTTGGCGCGAAGGTACCGGTGCGTGCGGCATTGCTGTGGTCCGCGGCCGGAGATTTGCTGCTCGATGCCCTGATCGAAGACGCCTGCTTGGCGGCGAACGTCACGCCCTTGCCGTGGGGCCCTCTGGAGCGACATCTTTCCGCCGCAGCAAACAGCATCAATCAGTTCGCCGCTGGCGCGTCGCACCTCGCCGACGTGCATGCGGAAGCCAAAGGGCAGGTGCACTGATGGGCCGCCGTTCGGATATTGACTGGGACGCGATCGAGCGGGAGTACCGCCTCGGCCAGAAGTCCAACAAGCAACTGGCCGCCGAGCATGGTGTCCAGGCGAGCACCATCGGCCGCCGTGCTGAGAAGCATGAATGGGTTCAAGACAAGGCCGCGGAGGTTCGAGCACGAGCTGACAACATGCTCTTGAAGGCGACTGCGAAAGCCAGCGGAAATGCAATCGGAAGAAAGCAATCGGAGAATGCAACCCCCGATAGCTTTGAAATCAAAGCGGCCGCCACCGTCCGGGTTGATGTCGTCCTCGGGCACCGGAAAGGCCTCGGTCGGATCTCCAGCATTCGCGACACGATGCTCGATGAGATCGAGGCTCAGACCAGCCAGATCGATCTGCTGACCCAGATCGTTGAGGTCGCCCGCGACCCAGGGGAGAGCGGCATCGACAAGCGAAACGACCTACTGCAACGCATCATTGCGCTGCCCAGCCGCGTCGAGTCGCTCAAGAAGCTGACCGAGATCGACGAGAAGGTACGCAGGGGTGAGCGCGAGGCGTACAACATCGAGTCCGGCCAGCAGGCCGGTGACTCCGATTCTCTGGCATCGCTGCTGGCCAAGATCGGCCGCAGCAGCATGCCGGTGGTGCATGACCTGCCGGACGACGACGAGGCGGCCACGCCATGAGCGAAGCGAAGCACCCGGTAACAGACTGGCCGGTCATCGAGGCAGACTACCGCGCCGGCATCAAGTCGCTGCGCACGATCGCAGGCGAGCACGGCGTAGCCGAGTCCACCATCCGCAAGCGCGCGAACAAGGAGGACTGGGCGCGCGACCTTGGCGCAAGGATCCAAGCCAAGGCGGACGCGCTGGTGCGTAGTGCCGCGGTGCGCARCGAGGTGCGCACCAAAACGCGCGTCCCGGAACACGTGGTCGTCGACGCCAACGCGGGCGCCGTGTTCCATGTTCACATGAGCCAGCGCTCCGACATCCAGCGCTCCTTGGACCTCTGCCGCAAGCTGTTTGGTGAGATTGAGGCGCAGACCGACAACGTCGAACTGTTTGCCAAGCTCGGCGAACTGATGGACGAGTCCAGCACCGACGCCGAGACCGGGCGCCAACGCCGCGACCTTCTGAATGAGGGATACCGAAAGGCACTCAGCACGGCGGGTCGCGTCGACTCAGCCAAGAAGCTTGTTGAGATGTTGGAAAAGGGTGTGCGCATGCAGCGCGAGGCCTTCGGGATCAAGTCGGATGACGGGGGAGGCCTCCCGCCTGCGACCGTCCTGACCGATGCCGAGCGCGCAAGCCGCCTGGCCACATTGATCTTCAAGGCTCGCGCGAAGATGGAGACCGATGACACATGACCGAGAACTGCCCAAGCCAGTCACACACGACCACGTCGCTACACCACAGAAGACCCAATGAACCTCGATAGCTGATCGGCGCTCGCATGCCCAGCCGCAAGATCGCGAAGTTGACCGACAAGCGCCACGACAACGTCAAGAACACCATCGAATCGCTCGCGGAGAGCGGGGCGATCGGTGCTCCTCAAAGTGAGGAATACCGCGACAAGCCTTGGCCGTACTACCCACCAGTACCGGGTCTGCAACGCTGTTCTCAAGGTTGCTGACGTTCGCCAGCGTCCGGTCTATGCGAGCCCAGTACAGCCGTTTTGGGCCCCCCAACGGACCTCCGCCTCGCTCCAAAGCGGTAGGTCAGCCGGTGCCGCTCGCTCACGCGCGCAGCAGGCGAGGCATGGGCTTGCCTTGCGCGGCCCCATAGGGGAAGAGCACCTTCGAAATCCGGTCCTGCTCCAGCGCGAAGCTTTCCGCACATGCTGCAGTGACCAATGCGTCGAGTGCCAGCGTGGGCTTCAGATCGCGGCCTTCGAGCAGGTTGGCGCTTGAGAGCCCGGGCCAATCCGCCACGATGCACCCGCCCTGCACGGCGCCGCCGATCAGCATCGCTACCGCACCGGTGCCGTGGTCGGTGCCGCCCGTGCCATTGGCCGCCACGGTCCGCCCGAACTCCGTCGCCACCAGGATCACCGTCTTGTCCCACGTGGCTCCCAGTCCCTCGCGCAATCCGGCAATCAGGCCGTCGAGGTTCTTGAGCTGCGTCGCCAGGCGCGCGTTCTGGCCGCTGTGCGTGTCCCAGCCGCCGGTCTCGATCATTG
>NZ_JBFUCI010000403.1:0-5821 GCF_056405335.1 Variovorax sp. P1_H12_2 | reverse complement strand
GCCGGAGATCGATCGCCTGCGGGCCGCCATCCAGTTCCGCCGCGGCGATGCGGCGGGCGCCGAGGCTTCGCTGCGYAATGCGATGGCGAAAGCGCGCCGGCAAAAGGCGCGCTCGCTCGAGGAATGGGTCGAACGGGATCTCAGAGACATTCTTGTGTAAGAGCCCGCGGGCAAGCGAGGAGGAGATTGCATGAGCGAGTTTCGCGACGCGCCCCTGCGCGTGCCGTGCCAGTTGCGGCTGGGAACGGCGGCCGTGCCGGCACCGGCGGGAGAGATCGCGCCCGGCGTGCGTTCGATGGTCGTCATCACCGCGACCTCGTGGCACCCCAGCAACGTGGTCGATCTGGAATTGCGCATCGACGCAGGGCGCGTGCAACTCGTCCATGCCGCGCCCGCGATGGGGGGTGCCGGTACCCAGTCCTTCATCGCATACCTGCCTGCGCTGAGGCCGGGGCAGCGCCTGGACTATCGGGCGCAGTTGCGGCGGGCGGGGCAATTGATCGCCGAAGCGCCCGAGGACGGCGGCTGGAGGTCGGTGACCGCCGCCGCTGTCGACGCCGCGCCACCGCGCATGCCAGCATCGGCGGCGTCCGGGCCAGCCCCGGCGTCTGCGTTTCCGGCGTACTGCACGGCCGGCACGCCGCGTTTCGGCTACGGCCTTGAATTCCTGGGCGCTCTGACGGTCCAACTGCGCGCCGAGGTGCTCGGGCACACGCCTCAGGGCTATCGCATCAATTTCTTCGTCGTCCATGGCGAAGCGCACGGGCCACGGCTCAAGGGACGCGTTCGCCCCGAGGGCGGCGACTGGATGTGCATCCGTCCGGACGGCGTCGGCGAGGTCGACATCAAGATCACCTACGAGACGCCGGACGGCGCGCTCCTGCTCGAGCAGTCGGGCGGCGTCTTCGATATCGGCCAGAAGGGCTACGCCGATGTGGTGCGCGGGGTCTACACCGGCGCTCCGGCCTTCTTCGCCACGCCGACCTATGTCACCGCCGACCCGCGCTGGCAATGGATCAATCTTTTGCAGTGCTTCGGCTTCGGGCGCGTGGTGATGAACGAACTGCGCGTCGAGTGCGACATCTATGCGCCGCGCCTCGAAAGCCAGCCGCCCCTGAATTCTTGAAGGCAATACACAAGGAGCTGAGATGACAGATAACAACCAGCAGGTGCCATGGACGGACGAGCAGTGGGCGCGGGTGCGCAAGGTGATCCAGGAGGAGGCGGCCCGGGCGCGGGTGGGCGCGAGCTTCCTTCCCCTGGTCGGTCCGCTGCCACCGAGCACCGACTATGTGTCGATCGACAAGATCGCCTACGGCAAGCAGGGCCATCCAAGGCTGTCGATCGATGACAAGTCGACGGTCCAGTTGGCCACGCTGCAGGTGAGGGTGTATCTGCGAGGCGCCCAGATGGCCGATCCGGACATGGCCAGCGCGCTGCAATTGTTCCGAAGGGCCGCCAACGTGCTCGCGCGGCTCGAGGACCACGTGGTGTTCAACGGACTCAAGGGCCCGGACCAGAAGCCGCCGCCGGAACTGGCGGTCGCGAAGATCATGGGCGGCCAGGCGAGCCAGGGTCTGGCGGACGGCAAGACCCATGAATTCGACGACGCCCAGGACCCGGAGCTGCTGGGCGGACTGCTCGTGAGGGCGGTGTCGGATTGCATCGGCGAGCTCGAGAAAGCCGGCCATTTCGGTCCTTTCGCCGTGGTGTTCGACCATGCGTTCTTCACCGCCGTGCAGTCGCCCAACGCCGGGTCCCTCGTGCTGCCGCAGGACCGCATCATTCCGTTCCTCGGCGGCGGTCCGCTGCTGCGGTCGTCGACGCTTCCCAATCGCGCGGGGATCGTCGTGGCGCTCGGTGCGGAGCCGGTCGAACTCGTCGTCGCCACCGATGTGTCCCTGAGCTTCCTGCAAGTGACGCCCGAGCCCGAGTTTGTCTTCCGCGTGTACGAGAAGATCGTCCTGCGCATCAAGGAGAAGGAAGCGATCCGCGTGATCAGGATCCGTGGCGGAATCCAGGAGCCCAACGAAGCACAGGAGCCCAACGAAGAACAGGAGCCCAACGAAGAACAGGAGCCCAACAAAGGTGGCGCGTCCAAAGAAGCGCAGCTTCCTCCGGAATCGAACGAGCAAGGGCCCGGCAAAACGAAGACATGAAGCCCGAGAAGGTCATCATCCTCGGCGGCGGCGTGGCCGGCATGAGTGCCGCCCACGAGCTGATCGAGCGCGGCTTCGAGGTCGTGGTCCTCGAACGCCGCGACATCGCGGGCGGCAAGGCACGCAGCATCCCGGTGAGCGACAACGACGACGGCGGGGCCGGGCATGAGCTGGCCGACAGGGGCGTGGCGGACATCGAGCATCGCTTGCCCGGCGAACATGGCTTCCGCTTCTTCCCGGGCTTCTACAAGCACGTGGTCGACACCATGCGGCGCATCCCGTCGTTCGACGGCCGTCCGGTGGCCGATCATCTGGTGGCCACCACGCGCGTGGGTTTCACGCAGTATGACCAGCCGACCTTCGTGGTGCCGGCGAACTTTCCGCAAACTCCCGGCGATGCGGGAACGGTGCTGCGCGACATCCTGCTCGCCTTCGGCCCGATGACCGGGCTCACGCCCGACGACCTGGCATTCTTCGGCTCACGGATCTGGCAGATCATGACCTCGTGCGAACAGCGGCGACTCGACGAGTACGAGGGCATCAGCTGGTGGGAGTTCATCGGCGCGGAGCAGCGCTCCGCGGCCTATCAGAAGTTCCTCGGCGACGGGATCACGCGCTCGCTGGTGGCGGCCAAGGCCCGGCGCGCCAGCGCTCGGACCATCGGCGACATCTTCACGCAGCTCATGCTGACGATCGTCAACCCGGCCGGCGGATCGGCCGATCGGGTGCTGGACGGCCCGACGAACCTGATCTGGGTCGACCCCTGGCTGAGCTGGCTCCAGGCGAGCGGCGTGCAGTACCGCTTCAACGCCGAGGTCGAGCAGATCCTGTGCGCCGGCAACAAGGTGAGCGGCGTCGTGGTGCTCGAGCGGGGCGTGCGCACCGTCGTGCACGGCGACCACTACATCGCCGCCGTGCCGCTGGAACGCATGGCGGCGCTGGTGAACGCCGACCTGCTGGCCGCGGATCCCTCGCTCGCCAACCTGCGCACGCTGGCACCGAACGTCGAATGGATGAACGGCGTGCAGTACTACCTGTACCGCGACGTGCCCGAGGTGCATGGCCACGTGATCCACATCGACACCGAGTGGGCCCTGACCAGCATCTCCCAATTCCCTTTCTGGCGCAGCGTGGTGCCGACGATGCTCGCGTGCGGGCACGTGAAGGACATCATCTCGGTCGACGTCTCCGACTGGACGACGCCCGGCCCGGACGGCCGGCCGGCCATGCAGTGCTCGCGCGAGGAGGTCGCTCGCGAAACCTGGCGGCAGCTCAAGCGCTCGCTCAACACCGAGCAGGAAATCCTGCGCGACGAAGACCTCCACTCCTGGTTCCTGGATTCGGACACGGCCGCCGACCCGACGCGTCCCGGCTTCCTCGCGAACGCCGAGCCGCTGCTGGTGAATCTGGTCGATACCTGGAAGCTGCGGCCGACCGCGGCCACCGGCCTTGCGAACCTGTTCCTAGCGTCCGACTACGTGCGCACGCACACCGACCTGGCGACGATGGAAGGCGCCAACGAGGCGGCGCGGCGCGCGGTGAACGCGCTGCTGGACGCTGCGGCCTTCGATGGTCCGCGCTGTGAAATCTGGCCGCTTCAGGAAGTCGAACTGCTGACGCCATGGCGGCTTCACGACGCCGCCCGCCATCGGGCCGGACTGCCCTGGGATGCATCGCTCACCCAGGTCGCGGCGCAGGCGCTGCGCGCCGCGTCGCCGCTGCTCGACCAGGTGCGCCCGCTGATGGAGGTCGTGGGCCCCTTCCTGGCGCCCGTCGCCGATGCACTCGACACCGTCGACCAGGCGGTGCAAGGCCTGGGTGAGGGATACGGAGTCGATCAGAGCGTCAGGCGCGGATCCGCCTACGTGCCCACGCCGCTCGGCAACGCGCTGGGCGTCGCCKACGACGTCCCCGGCGTCGGCGACATCGTGGGCCCGGGCGGCTTCGTCGAGCGGCTGGGCTGGTATCGCGGCATGATCGTCGACACGCTGGCGGCCGGGGTGCCGGACTGGGAACCGCAGAAGCACCTGTATGGACTCGTGAAGGACTTCATGGCGCGGGCCGGCAAGGGCCTGCGGCCGGCGCTGTGCATCGCCACCACGCGCGCGCTGGGGGGGCGCAGCGAGAACGCGCTGCCCRCCGCGGCCGGCATCGAGATGCTGCACAACGCCTTCCTCGTGCACGACGACATCGAGGACGGCAGCGAGGTCCGCCGCGGCGTGCCCACCATGCACCGGCAGGCCGGCATTCCGCTCGCCGTGAACACCGGCGATGCGATGAATGCGCTGGCCATGCGGCTGCTGCGCCGCACCGGCGAGTCTCTCGGGCCGGCCGGCGCGTTGCGCATCCTGGACGAGATCGACCACATGCTGATGGAGACGCTGGAAGGACAGGCCATCGAACTGGGCTGGGTGCGGGACAACGATCTTTCCGTAGGGTCCGACGACTACCTGCGACTGGCGCTGAAGAAGACGGCGTGGTACAGCTTCATCCACCCCTTGCGGATCGGCGCGCTGGTGGCCGATCCCGAGGATGCGAATCTCGGTCGCTTCGATCGCTTCGGATACCTGTTGGGGCTGGCCTTCCAGATCACGGACGACGTTCTCAATCTGAGCGGGAGCCTGGAGCGCTACGGCAAGGAGATCGACGGCGACCTGTCCGAGGGCAAGCGCACCCTGGTGCTGACGCACGCGCTGTCGCACGCGAGCCGGGGCGAGCGCGACTGGATGAGCAACTTTCTTGCGCGCCCGCGCGAGCGTCGCCTGCCGCGCGAAGTGCTGCGGATGCACGACATCGTGGCGGGCACCGGCAGCATCGAATGGGCGCGTCAGTCGGCCGTTGCGCTCGCCGACGCCGCGGCGAACGAGTTCGACCTGTCCGCGTTCGCCGGCGCGGCACCGAGTCCGGATCTGGATTGGCTGCGCGCCAGTGTGAATTACCTGGTGCAGCGCGATTCGTAGCGCGCTGCGGCGCTCGCTAGCGCAAGGTCCCGTTCAGGTAGGGCTCGGGATCGACCGCCACGCCCTGTTTGCGGATCTCGAAATGCAGCTTCACGCGGTCGGCGTCGCTGTTGCCCATCTCGGCGATCTTCTGGCCTTGGCGTACCACCTCCTTCTCCTTGACCAGGATGGTCTTGGTGTGGGCGTAGGCGGTCAGGAAAGTGTCGTTGTGCTGGACGATCACCATGTTGCCGTAGCCGCGCAGTTCGCCGCCCACGTAGACGACGCGTCCGTCGGCCGCCGCGAGCACCGGGTCGCCCAGGTTGCCCGCGATGTCCAGGCCCTTGTTGCGGGTGCCGTCGAATCCCGAGAGCGTGCGGCCGTTCGACGGCCGGATGAAGAAGGCCTGGGGCTTCGGTGCGGGCGTTGCGGTGGGCGGGGCCGTCTGGCCCGACGGTGGCAAGGGGTAGAAAGTCGGACCCGATCCCTTGGGGGTCGAACAGGCCGCCAGGGCGGCGGCCGCGATGGCGACGGCCGCGATGGCGGTGGCGCGAAAAAGTGAGTTCTGGGCTTGCATGGCTGTTTTTTGGAACGTGATCGCCGCGAAGGGTTCCCCGCCGCGGCGACCGGACCGTATTTTTAGCACGCCGTCGAAGGAGCGGGCGTGACCAGGGGTTGCAGCCGGTGCTGCGGCTCACCCGGGGCGCCCGCGCTACTTCTGCG
>NZ_JBFUCI010000402.1:0-5822 GCF_056405335.1 Variovorax sp. P1_H12_2 | reverse complement strand
CGGCTGCCCCGGCCGCGTCGTCGTTGTAGTAGGTGTCGCGCAGCAGCCGCACATCCTTGGTCCCGATCGCGTGCGACAGGGCCAGCACGTCGATGAACTTCGACAGCCTGGTGGCCGCCTCGTGCTTGGTGTCGTGGAAGTGCAGATCCTCGATGCCAGCCCGGTCGCGGGCCTTGCGCCAGAGCGAGTCGCGCTGGCTGTCGTCCAGGCCCACGACATAGGGCTGGTCCTTCGGCATGCTGGCCAGCAGCTGATCCAGCAATTCCACGGCGCGGGCGGTGAGAGGGACATTGCGGCTGGGATCGACGGACGCCCGGCCGCTCGGTGCGGCCTTCCTGCGGCTCTTCTTGATGGCCGCAACGTGGACCAGGTGCCGGGCCTTGCAATAGTCCGCCGGCCGGATACGCAGCAGCTCGCCCGAGCGCATGCCCGTTTCCAGCGACAAGAGGAAGCACGCGCCCACCCGGGCGGTCAACGTGTTAAGGTGCGGGTCGGTGTCATAGCCAGTCGAGATGCGCAGAGCGCGGATCTCGTCCGGTGTGAGTAGCGGCCTCTTGCGAGCCCGCCCGCGCTCAGGGCGCCGAGCCCCATGGCAGGGGTTCACTTCCATCCACTTCCGATCCTTGACGGCATAGTTGAACGCCGCGCTCATCAGGTTGAGCTCACGGTTCACCGTGGCAGGCGAAACCGGCTTGCCAGTGCGGGTGCTGTCCTGCTTCAGGTTACGCGCGATCCATTCGTTGATATCGTGCGTCAGAATGTCGGAAAGCCGTTTGCTCGCCAGAGGATCCTTACACCACTTCATGAGTCGCAGTCCGTTCCACTTGCCCGAATCCGTGTCCTTGGCCACCGCCTCGAGGTACGCCTCGAAAAGTTCACCCGCCGTCGCGCCTGCGCCCTTTGCCGGGCTGAGGCGCCCGAGGGCCTTCTTTGCTTCCATGCGGGCGGCCCAGGCTTGGGCTTCGGCTTGTGTGTCGAAGGTGGCTGACTTTTTTCCGCCACCAGGCACGCGGACAATGACTCTGATGGAATTGCCGCGAGGTTCGAAGGAAGCCATAGGGGGCGCCGGGGAGTTGATCGACGGGGGACAGTGTTGGGGACGCCCCGGGTCCGTGTCAATCAGGTCTCTTTCGGCAGGAAATGGCGAAAGTGGGCAGAACCGTCCCCTGGTTCTGTCTCTGCAGAAAGCAAAAAACCCCGGTAAGTCTATGACTTGCCGGGGTTCGTTGGCTTTAGCTATGGTGCCCAGAAGAGGACTCGAACCTCCACGATGTTACTCGCTAGTACCTGAAACTAGTGCGTCTACCAATTCCGCCATCTGGGCCCACATGCTGCTTGGAATGAATCCTTGCAGCAGGTTTTGAATTTCAGGAACGAAGGAGATCATATCAAAAATATTGGCCATCCCAGCGGCTTGCTGGATGAAATTGAAGGTTCGGTGCAAGGACACCGCGATGGACACGGTTTCGTGCTGCGTGATGACGGCGAAGCCGACATCTATCTACCCCCCAACGAAATGCGCGCGGTGCTGCACAAGGACCGCGTCAAGGCGCGCGTCGTGCGCCAGGATCGGCGCGGCCGCCCCGAGGGCCGCGTGGTCGAKATCATCGAGCGCCCCGAGCAGCCGATCATCGGCCGCCTGCTGCACGAAGGCGGCGTCTGGCTGGTCGCACCCGAAGACAAGCGCTACGGACAAGATGTCCTGATTCCCAAGGGCGCGACCGGCACTGCGAAGGTCGGGCAGGTGGTGGTGGTGCAACTCACCGAGCCACCGGCGCTGTTCGGCCAGCCGGTCGGCCGCGTGAAGGAAGTGCTGGGCGAGATCGACGACCCCGGCATGGAGATCGAGATCGCGGTGCGCAAGTACGGCGTGCCGCACGAGTTCTCAGAGGCCTGCATCGCCGAAGCGAAGGCGATTCCCGACAAGGTGCGTCCGGCCGACAAGCAGGGCCGCATCGATCTCACCGATGTGCCGCTGGTCACGATCGACGGCGAAGACGCGCGCGACTTCGACGACGCCGTGTACTGCGAGCCTGCGAAGGTCGGGCGCGGCAAGGGCTGGCGCCTGCTGGTCGCGATCGCCGACGTCAGCGCCTATGTGCAGACCGGCTCGGCGATCGACATCGATGCCTACGACCGCGCCACCAGCGTCTACTTCCCGCGCCGGGTCATCCCGATGCTGCCCGAGAAGCTGTCGAACGGCCTGTGTTCGCTCAACCCAGAGGTCGAGCGCCTGTGCATGGTGTGCGACATGCTGGTGGCGGCCGATGGCGAGATCTACGCCTATCAGTTCTACCCCGCCGTGATGTGGAGCCATGCGCGCTTCACCTACACCGAGGTCGCCGCGATCCTCGGCAATACGCGCGGCCCGGAGGCGCTGAAGCGCAAGGACCGCGTCAAGGACCTGCTGAACCTGCATGACGTCTATCGCGCGCTCTTGAAGCAGCGCGGCAAGCGCGGGGCGGTCGACTTCGAGACCACCGAGACGCAGATCATCTGCGACGACGCCGGCCGGATCGAGAAGATCGTGCCGCGCACGCGCAACGAGGCGCATCGGCTGATCGAGGAAGCGATGCTCGCGGCCAACGTCTGCAGCGCCGACTTCATCGCCGAAGGCAAGCACCCCGGTCTCTACCGCGTGCACGAAGGCCCGACGCCCGAGAAGAAGGAGATCCTGCGCGGCTACCTGAAAGCCATGGGTGTGGGGCTGTCGATCACCGACGACCCGAAGCCGGGCGAGTTCCAGGCCATCGCCGACGCCACCAAGGAGCGTCCGGATGCGCAGCAGATCCACACCATGCTGCTGCGCTCGATGCAGCAGGCGATCTACACGCCGATCAACAGCGGCCACTTCGGCCTCGCCTACGAGGCCTATACGCACTTCACGAGCCCGATCCGGCGCTATCCGGACCTGCTGGTGCACCGTGTGATCAAGGCCATCCTCGGCAAGACCAAGTACCAGTTGCCGATGCTGCCGACGCCGGGCGAGGCGCACGCCAAGCTGGCGAAGCGGCTGGCCTCGCGCGTCAAGGCGCCGACGAGCAAGCCGCAGAAGGCGACCGTCGCGCCGACCAAGGAAACGCTGGCCTGGGAAGCTGCGGGCCTGCACTGCAGCGCCAACGAGCGGCGCGCCGACGAGGCCAGCCGTGACGTCGAGGCCTGGCTCAAGTGCAAGTACATGCGCGAACACCTGGGCGAGGAATACGGCGGCGTGGTCACGGCCGCGACCACCTTCGGCATCTTCGTCACGCTCGATGCGATGTACGTCGAGGGTCTGGTCCACATCACCGAGCTCGGTGGCGAGTACTTCAAGTTCGACGAGCATCGACAGGAACTGCGCGGCGAGCGCACCGRCATCCGCTATGCGATCGGCACCCGCGTGCGGGTGCAGGTGAGTCGCGTCGACCTGGACGGCCGGAAGATCGACTTCCGCCTGGTGCGCGAAGGCGAGGAACTGGCGCCGCGCGCCACGAAGGACAAGGGCGCGGCCACCGCCGGCGTGCCCGCCAAGGCATCGGCCAAGCGCTCGCGCAGCAAGGCCGAGGCGCCCGTCGAGCGGGCGGAGCGTGCCGAGCGATCAGAACGTTCAGAGCGTCCGGAGCGCGCGGAGCGGGTCGCCGCGGCGGCGCCACAATCCGCCATGCAGGCGTTCAGGACCGCGGTCAAGAAGGCCGCCAACAAGATGAAGGGGCGCAAGCCGCGCCGCTGAAAAGAAGGACACAGGAATGAGTGGTGAGAAGACAAGCCGCATCGCGGTCGTCACGGGCGCCGGCAGCGGCATTGGCCGCGCGGCCGCGCTGGCCTTGCTGGCCGATGGCTGGAGCGTGGTGCTGGCCGGCCGCCGGCAGGAGCCGCTGGCGCAGGTTGCCAAGGAGTCGGGCGCCGAGACGAGAGCGCTCGCGGTGCCGACCGACGTCGCCGACCCGGAGTCGGTGAAGGCGCTGTTCGCGGCCGCGGTCGAGCATTTCGGCCGGGTCGACCTGCTGTTCAACAACGCCGGCGTGGGCAACCCGCCGGGCCCGTTCGAGGACTGGACGCCGGAGCAGTGGAAGGGCGTGGTCGACATCAACCTGACCGGCATGTTCTATTGCATCCAGCAGGCCTTTCGCACCATGAAGACGCAGACGCCGCGCGGCGGCCGCATCATCAACAACGGCTCGATCTCGGCCACCACGCCGCGGCCGAACTCGATCGCCTACACCGCGACCAAGCATGCGGTGAAGGGACTGACCAAGACCGCTTCGCTGGACGGCCGCAAGTACGACATCGCCGTCGGCCAGGTCGATGTCGGCAACGCGATGACCGAACTCGCCGCCCGGATGACCAAGGGCGTTCCTCAAGCCAGCGGGGAGATCGCGATCGAGCCCGTGATCGATGTGGCCATCGTCGGCCAGTCGGTGCTCTACATGGCCAACCTGCCGCTGGAAGCCAACGTGCTGTTCCACACGATCATGGCCACCAAGATGCCCTTCGTTGGGCGGGGTTAGGTTTCTTCAGCCGGCGGGCACGGGCAGGCCGCCTCGTGCAAGGGCGCCTGCGGTGAGCGGAAGGCCGGCGGGCCAGCGGTCGGCCCGATCGCCGTGTGTCCAGACCGCCTCGCAGGCAGCCGCCAGCGCGGGCCGGCCGACGGCCAGGGCGGCGCCGACCATGCCGGCGAGCACATCGCCGGTACCGGCGGTGGCCAGCCGCGCGTTGCCGCTGGAGTTGATCACCGTCACCTCACCGGTGGCGGCGATGACCGTGCCCGAGCCCTTGAGGATCACCACCGCGCCGAAGCGCGACGCGAGCCGGGCGGCCGCGTCCAGCCGGTCCGCCTGCACGTCGTAGGTGGTCGTCGCCAGCAGGCGGGCCGCTTCGAGGGGATGCGGTGTCAGCACCGTCGCGCGGCCGGCGTGCTGGCGCGCCAGCAGCAGCGGCTGCAGGCCGGCGTCGCTGGCGATCGCGTTGAGCGCGTCTGCATCCAGCACCAGCGCACCGGCTTCCGCCAGCACGCGGGGCAGCACCTCGGCGACGGCGGTGCCGCCGCCGCAGCCGCAGACCACGGTCATCGCGCCCAGGTCCAGCGTGTCGGGGCGCCTAAACATCAGCTCGGGTTGCAGCAGATCCAGCGGCGCGACCCCCGCATCCAGCGGGGCGACGAAGACGCGTCCCGCGCCGGCCGCGAGGGCGGAAGAGGCGGCCAGCAGGGCGGCGCCCGCCATGCCGGGGGCGCCCCCGATCACCGCGACATCGCCGTAGCTGCCCTTGTGCGAGGACTGCCATCGGCCGGGCGCGGCCGGCACGCCGGGCAGGCGCGCCACCGGCCGTTCGTCGCCGGGGCCGGTGCCGAGGTCGTCGAACCACACGTCGCCGGCGGCATCGCGGCCGTGGGCGGTGAAGAGGCCGGGCTTGAGGGTCAGCAGGCTCAGGCAGAGTCGGCGGGCGTTCGACGAAGCCGCCGCCGCGGGCAGCAGATCCGGCGGCAGCGTGCCCGTGTCGGGGTTCAGGCCCGAGGGCGTGTCCACGCTCAGCAGCGGCGCGGGGCCGGCGTGCATGCGACGCAACCATTCGAGCATCCGGCCTTCGGGCGCTCGCGTGGCGCCGATGCCCAGCAGGGCGTCGATCGCCAGATCGAACTGCGCCGGTGGCGCGTCCTCGAAGCACACGCCGGCGTCGCGCGCACGCTGGAGCGACGCGCGTGCGTCGGCCGGCAAGCGGCCTTCGTCACCGAGGCGCGTGACGACCGGCCTGAAGCCGCGCCGCTGCAATTGCGCCGCGGCTTCGAAGCCGTCCCCCCCGTTGTTGCCGGGGCCGCAGGCGACCCAGACCGTGCGTGCCTGCGG
>NZ_JBFUCI010000401.1:0-5836 GCF_056405335.1 Variovorax sp. P1_H12_2 | reverse complement strand
CGCGGATCAGGGCTCGCGACTGTTTGAGCGAAGCGAGTTTGAGCGAGACCCCGCGTACCGCGAGCAGCGCAGGGCAGCCGCGAAGCGGCCGGTGACGTCGGCCGGCCCGGGGCCTACCGCCCGCCGCCGCCCCCCGCCCCCACGCGCTTCCGCGTTACCCTAGCGCCATGCTCACGATCTACAACGACCGCCACCCCCTTCACCACGGCAAGGTCGAGATGTTCCGCGGCGAACTCGTGCCGTGCTTCGAGGTTCCGGCGCGTGCCGACTATGTGCTGCAGGAACTGGAGCAGCGCGGGCTCGGTCCCATCGAAGCGCCGGATGTCTTCGACGACGCGACGATCGCGCGCGTCCACGCGCCGCGCTACCTCGATTTCCTGTCGAATGCGTGGAACGAGTGGGTGGCACTCGACCCGGCCAATGCGGACCGCGACGCGCTGCCTTCGTACTGGCCGATCCGCACCTTTCGCTCCGACGTGCTGCCGGCCAGCTTCCCTGCGCGCATGGGCCTGTTCTCGTACGACGCCGGCACGCCGCTGACCGCAGGCACGTGGACCGCGGCACGCGCGGGCGCCTGCTGCGCGTTGACCGCCGCGGCGCGCGTGCTGCAAGGCGAGCGCGCGGCTTTCGCGCTCACGCGGCCACCGGGCCATCACGCAGGCGCGGATTTCTTCGGCGGCTACTGCTTCCTCAACAACGCGGCGATCGCGGCCCAGGCGCTGCGCGATGCCGGCGTCGACCGCGTCGCGGTGCTCGACATCGACTACCACCACGGCAACGGCACGCAGGCCATCTTCTACGAGCGCGCCGACGTCCAGTTCACCAGCCTGCATGGCGATCCGCACACCGAGTACCCCTACTACCTGGGCTACGCCGACGAGCGCGGCGCGGGCGAGGGTCTGGGCTTCAACCACAACCTGCCGCTGCCGCGCGGCACCGGTTTCGCGGCCTGGCGCGAAGCGCTGGCGACCGCGCTGCGCGGCCTCGCGGACTTCAAGCCCGGCGCGCTGGTAGTCTCGCTCGGGCTCGACACCTTCGCGGGCGATCCGGTCGCCGGCTTCACGCTCGCCACGCCCGACTACCTGCGGATCGGCGAAGACATCGCGCGCGCAGGCCTGCCCAGCGTGTTCGTCTTCGAGGGCGGCTACGCGGTGGCGGAGGTGGGCGTGAACGCGGTCAACGTGCTCGACGGATTCAGGCAACGAGCGGGCTGAGCCAGGGCGCTGACACGGCGGCGACACGGACCGGGGAGATACCCGCTTGTCCCGCGCGTGCCCCATGCGGCCCAATGCGGCATTCAACCTGTACCGGAGGCCGCCACATGATTCGTCGTTCCCTTTTGTGCGCCGCCCTGCTCGGCGCGGCCGTCACGTCTGCGCATGCGCAGACCTTTCCCGCCCGGCCGATCAAGCTGATCATTGCCTTCCCCGCGGGCGGCCCGACGGACATCACGATGCGGCAGCTGGCCGACAATGCATCGAAGATCCTCGGCCAGCCGATCGTGGTGGACAACAAGCCGGGCGCCGGCGGCACGCTGCCCGCGCAGGCGCTGCAGACCGCGCAGCCCGATGGCTACACCATCGGCCAGATTCCGCTCGGCGTGTTTCGCCTGCCCTACACCACCAAGATCAACTGGGACCCGGTCAAGGACATCAGCTACGTGATCAACGTCACCGGCTACGCCTTCGGCATCGCGGTCCCGGCCGACAGCCCGTTCAAGACCTGGAACGACTTCGTCGCCTATGCCAAGGCCAACCCGGGCAAGCTCACCTACGGCTCGACCGGCAACCTGACCAGCCCGCACCTGACGACCGAACTGATGGCGCAGCAGCTCGGCATCCAGCTGCAGCACGTGCCCTACAAGGGCAGCGCCGATCTGGCGCAGGCGGTGCTCGGCAACCACCTGATGGCGATCGCCGACTCGACCGGCTTCGCGCCGCTGGTGGAGTCGGGCAAGCTGCGCGTGCTCAACACCTGGGGTGACAAGCGGCTCGCCAAATTCCCGGATGCGCCGACACTCAAGGAGCTCGGCATGGACATCGTGCAGAACTCGCCCTTCGGCATCGGCGCGCCCAGGGGCACGCCGCCCGAGGTCGTGAAGAAGCTGCACGACGCGTTCAAGCAGGCGATGGAGGAGCCGAGCTACGTGGCCGCTCTGGGGCGCTACGACATGCTGCCGATCTACATGAGCTCCGCGGACTACGCGAAGTTCGCGCAGACGACCTTCGCGCGGGAGAAGGCGTTGATCGAGAAGCTGGGGCTGGCCAAGCCTCAGTAACAGGCCCTAGCCGAGCTCGAAGCTGGTGACCCCGTACAGGCGCTGCAGCTCGCAGGGAGGCGCGCTGCCGGCGTACATGCGCGCGGTCTCGAACACGCTGCGCATGCCTTCGGCCCGCGCCATCGCGACCGCCTCGGCATTCGGCAGCGGGACGTCGAGGTAGACCGTGTCGCCGGCCGGCACGGTGGCGCACAGCGCAGCCAGCAGTGAGTGCGCCACGTGCGGATCGTCCGCCACCAGCGGCGCGATCTTGTGGCCTTCGCGGCAGCGCCGGATCAGCCCCCAGCCCACCAGCCGGCCCTGCTCGACCCAGGCCAGTCCGGTCGCATCGGGCATGTCGATCCAGGCGCGCAGGAAGGCGTCGCGCGGCGCCGGGAAGACGCGGCGGTCGTCGGCGCACAGCGCGGCGAAGTCGACGGTGGCCAGGGGAATGATCTGCTGCGGCGGCGTCTCGCCGCCACTGCGGGCGACACCGGCGAAGCGGGCGTTGTTCCAGGCCAGTGCGAAACCGCTGCGGCGGTAGTTGTCCTGCTGGGCCGGCACGCCGTCGAGCCCGACCACCTGGCCGGCGAGACGGGCCATGCCTTCGCGCCAGAGGCGGATGCCGACGCCCTTGCCGCGCCACGCCGGCGTCACGATGTAGAGCCCGATGAAGCCGAAGCGACCTGCGTACGACACGGCAGAGATGCAGCCCACCGCCTCGCCGCGGTGTTCGGCGACAAGGAAGCCGCCGGGATCTGCCGCATGGAAGCAGGCGGCGTCATGCAATCCGGGGTTCCAGCCTTCGCGCGCCGCCAGCTCGATCACGAGCGCCATCTCGTCGGCGCGGAGGGTGCGGATCGTCAGGTCCATGCGCGGCATTCTGACGCGCCCTGCCGGCGGCTGGGAAAATTCCTGTCCAATAGCGGCATGGAAACCTCGCACGATGTGGAACGCCGACTGACCGATCTGGAGATCAAGGCGAGCTTCACCGAAGACCTGCTGGACCAGCTCAACCTGGTCATCTACAGGCAACAGGAGCAGATCGACAGCCTGGTCCTCCAGGTCACGCAGCTTCGTCAGCAAAGCCCCGAGGGCGGCCCCGGCGCCGCGCGCAACCTGCGCGACGAGCTGCCGCCTCACTACTGAAGGGCTACGCCGCCAGCTGCACCGGAATCCGCCGCCGGCCGAAGCCGCCGCCGAAAGCCCCGAAGCGACCCGCGATCGGCGTGCCGCAATGCGGGCAGGCGCCATGCGCATCGAGCTCGCAGGCCAGCACGACATACCAGTCGCGCCGCACCAGCGCTGCATGGCAGCCCGGACAGAATGTCGTGCCGCCTTCGACGTCATGCACGTTGCCGGTGTAGACGTGGTGCAGGCCGTTGCCGAGCGCGATCGTGCGGGCCCGCGTCAGCGTGGCGGGCGGCGTCGGCACCACGTCCATCATCTTGTAGTCCGGATGGAAGGCCGTGAAGTGCAGCGGCACATCGGGCCCGAGCCGGTCGGCAATCCAGCGTGTCATCGCGTCGATCTCGGCGTCGCTGTCGTTGTGCTGCGGGATCAGCAGCGTCGTGATCTCGAACCAGCAGTCGGTCTCGTGCCGCAGGTACTGCAGCGTCTCGAGCACCGGCGCCAGGTGGGCGCCGGTCTGCTGGAAGTAGAACTGCTCGGTGAAGGCCTTCAGGTCGACGTTGGCCGCGTCCATCTTGGCGTAGAACTCGCGTCTGGGCGCGGCGTGCATGTAGCCCGCCGTCACCGCGACGCTGTGCAGGCCGAGCGCATGGCAGGCGTCGGCGGTGTCCATCGCGTACTCGGCGAAGATCACGGGGTCGTTGTAGGTGAAGGCCACGCTCGAAGCGCCGCTCGCGCGGGCCGCCTCGGCGATTCGCCCGGGTGACGCCGTGTCCTGCAGCCGGTCCATCTCGCGGCTCTTCGAGATGTCCCAGTTCTGGCAGAACTTGCACGCGAGGTTGCAGCCCGCGGTGCCGAAGCTGAACACGCTGCTGCCGGGGAAGAAGTGGTTGAGCGGTTTCTTCTCGATCGGGTCGATGCAGAAGCCCGAACTGCGCCCGTAGGTGGTGAGCACCATCGCATCGCCGGCGCGCTGGCGCACGAAGCACATGCCGCGCTGGCCGTCGTGCAGCCGGCAGTCGCGCGGACACAGGTCGCATTGGATGCGCCCATCGTCGAGCCGGTGCCACCAGCGCCCAGGCGTCGCGTTCGGCCCATCGAGGCTCGTCATTGCCGCTCCTCGAACGCGATCGCGCCGTAGCCGACGACGCGGTCACGACCGCCCGCGGTGTCGCCGGAGTTGCGCAGGTCGAGCAGGCGCGGCACGAGGCCGTGGCGGCGCGCGGCCAGCAGCGCGCCGTTGATCGCCGCCGATCCGCAGGCCTGGTGCGGCGCCAGCCCGGCATCGAGCGCCAGGATGCGTTGCACGGTGGCACGGTCGACGGCCTGCGCCTGCGCGTACGGAAGGTAGTGCGACAGGTCGGAGCTGATCACGATCAGCGTCTCCGCGCCGCCCCACAGCCGCTCGAGCACCTGCGCCACCGATTCGGCACTGGCGTCGCTGACGACCAGCGGCACCAGGGTGAAGCTGCCGAGCAGCATCTGCAGGAACGGCAGTTGAACCTCGAGCGAATGCTCGCGCTCGTGGGCCCGGTCGTTGCGGACCATCTGGGGCAGGTCGCCGAGGCTGGCGAGCGCGGCGACATCGAGCGCGACCTCGCCCAGCGGTGTCTCGAAGGCTTCCGCCTCGGGGACCGCCAGGCCGCTCACCCAGACGTGATGCGCGGGGCCGAGCAGCACCACGCGGCGGATGGCCGGCTCGCGCCGCCGACCGAGCAGGGCATAGGCGTGCGCCGCCACCGCGCCGCAGTACTCGTAGCCCGCATGGGGGGTGATCAGCAGCTTCGCGGGCCCGCGCGCCGGGTCGTCGTCGGCGCCGACGCCGGCCAGGTGGTCAGCGACCTGCCTGCGCAGCGCTCCGGGCGCGGCGGGGTAGAACAGGCCATCGACAACGGCGCGGCGTACGGCAGGCATCGAGCAGGGCTCCTGACGCTGAATCTGAACCCTCCGAGATCGAAAATCAAGACCTTGCCAGGGCGCGCGCGGATGCTTGTCGCGCTGCACGCGGCCGTCTCGCACTGCTAGCGGCCTTTTGTCACGTTTGGTCCGTCTTAAGTTCTAACAATCTAGAACTTCCTGATACACAATCCGGCAACCACAGGAGGAGCAGGCATGCGCGGTCGAATTCGTCACGGGACGCGGGCGGGAATGGTGGCAGCGGCGGCCTGGCTCCTGCTGCTGGCGGGCGGGGCTTGGGCGCAATCGCCTCAGGCACCCGCGCCACAACCGGCGGCCGACAGTGCCGATCTGGTCGTCCATCCCTGGGTGGTGCCGCCGCCCAACTGGTCGCCCGAGGCCTATTTCACGAACCTGAAGGACGGCGCCACGACCGAGGCGCCCTTCGTCGCGCGCTTCGGCCTTTCGATGCGCGGCATTGTCCCGGCCGGCAGGACCGCGGGCACGGCCGGCCACCACCACCTGCTGATCAACCAGCCGCTGCCGCTCGAC